>NZ_DAIPZB010000009.1:0-108191 GCF_036782435.1 Pinisolibacter sp.
CGATGATGTGCTCGACTTCCTTGATCTTGTCTTTCGTGCTCTCGCGCGAATTGACGTTCGGGATGTGGATGATCGTCTTCTCGGCCGGATTCAGCACCTTCAAGATGTCGTCGGCATAGGAGTCCGAGTAGAAGAAATAGCCGATGTCGAGCTGCTTCAGATACTGATAGCCGTTGAGCTGCTCGTAATAGGTGTAGGTGACGCTCTCGAACTTGCCTTCGTCCTGCGGCGCGAGCACGGCCTCGGCGTCGCCCCTGAAATAGGAGCCGGTCATCGCGATGACATGAACTCGGTCGCGCGCGATAAACTCGCCCAGATGCAGCCCGAGCTTGTTGTCGGGATTTGCCGAGACATGGTGGAATTCGTCCACCGCGATCAGCCGGTCATCGAAGGCCTCGATCCCGAACTTGTCCACGGCGAAGCGGAAGGTAGCATGAGTGCATACCAGCACCTTGTCGCCGCTTTCGAGGAAGGCGCCGAGCGTATTGACCTTGCCACCATTGTCGTTGCCCGGCGCATCGCACAGGTTCCACTTCGGTTCGACGTGCCAGTCGGCCCAGAAACCGTGCTTGCTCAGCGGCTCGTCATGAAAGCTGGAGCCGATGGACTTTTCCGGCACGACGATGATGGCCTGCTTCACGCCCTGATTGGCCAGCTTGTCGAGCGCGATGAACATCAGCGCGCGGCTTTTGCCCGAGGCCGGCGGCGACTTGATCAGCAGATATTGCTCGCCCCGTTTCTCGAAGGCGCGCTCCTGCATCGGCCGCATGCCGAACTCGTTGGCCTTGGTCGAGCTGCCGTTCGTGCCGTATCGCACCGAAACAGAAGGGACTTTCTTTTCGCCCGTCATAGTTCAAGCCCCCCATTCTTGCCACTTGCCTGACGGCGTTTTTGAAATTCAGCTAATTTGTCTTGGAAGAATTTCTCTATATCCCAGCCCCAGTCCCAGAACTTCTTGGGGGTATCGGGCAATCGAAATTCGCGCCGTAGGTCTTTTACCAGATTCACTGATTCTAGGCCAAGGTGCGCATAACCTTCCTGCCTAGCTGAAAACATTTCATCGTAATCGGGCGGAAACGAGTGTTCAGCCGACGCAGATATATATCGGTCAGTTTCGCGTGCGTTGTTTGGCAAGGACAAGATGCGGTACATCAGTACGAAGCTGATACTTCGCCAATCTATGTCGTCTGGGAAGGTCGGTGCCTCCGGCGTAGCAGCCTGCGGGTCATAATATTCCTCGCCTTGTTCGGTCCTTCCGGCTGGGCGACCCTCGCATGTTCCATCGTCGGAGACGACAGAGACACACCCTTGCGCAAATTCATCAAGGACGGCGATAAGCCGAACAGCCGCGTATCGGCCATTGCCTCTCCGGTTGAAGAAGTGCGCCACCAAATCCTTGAAGCTGGTCAATAAGCTGCCAAGAATGACGCCAAGAAGCCCGATGATCGCTGCGTTCATGCCGCACCCACTTTTCGCTTCTTGCCGGGGCCAGCTCCGGCGCTCATCTTGGTGTAAAGCTCGAACAGTTTTTCCAGCCGCTCGGTGTCGTTCTTGAACCGACGGCCGATATAGATGCGCTCCAGCACCTCATCGTTGCGTTCATGGGCCGCGCGGAGATCATCAGGCATCTTCGAAACGCCGTCTTTTACTTCATAGAGATCGGAGATTGCCAAAGGAAAGTGGGACTCTCGGGCGAGGAGAATATCCTGACCACATCGCATGAGGTCGGCTCTGTTTTTTTCGGTCAGAGGTGGCACCACAAATGTGTTGTATCCGAGGACGTTCGAATAGCTTATCCTTTCCTCAAGTTTGCCGCAGACCGTTTCTGCCCATACTCTGTGCATTCTTGACGAACATATCGCGAAGACGAATAGGTCTGCTCCGTAAATTGTGAATAGTTTATTCGTTGCGATGCTGTATTCATCTATAATTCCACAAGGAATGTAGTCACGCTTCTCCGATGAAACCTCCGGGACAACAACAGCGGCTTTTCCATAATCTTGGATTTGAATAAATCGATGTGAATCAAATGCGCGCTTACGTGTCGACTCTGCTGGGCTCTGAAGGCGCGCTTCGCGCACTGCATCAATGCGTTTCGCAATTGAGCTTATAGATGCAGCTTGATCTTTTTCGTCGTCTTCAATCCATAGGCAGTAGCGGTCAATGCCGTCTATCAGCTCTTTCGAGCCATACAATTTACGAATAAAGCCTGCTGCATTGGGATTTTCTTGCAAAATATCGCGTCTTTCGCTTGCTGATAATATCAAATTCCCGCCATCTGTAGGTTGGTTGCCTTTGAGCATCCGGGGGAAATTTGAGATTGACTCGCCGTGTCGCGGAATAAAAACGTCTGAAAAATCGAGCAAATATGGATTTATACGTGCGACATCTCTTTTCGAGTTGTCGGAAAAAATGAATTTCCGCCCTCCACTAACCTCTCGAATGCCAACGACAACGCAGGTCACGCCCGCATTATTCTTTGCGAGATTACTCCACTTGAAAGCAGACTGGGCGAAGAATATTTCCAGCCCGCTCGACAGCAATTTCGGCCAAAGCAGGTATACCTGCTCTCCTTGGCAGATCGAGTTCGTAGTAACGAATGCGGCAGCGCCAGTCATCATTCGGCAGAATTTGCCAGATAGCCAAAACCATCCCGAGATATAATCCAGATTTTTATATTTAACATTAAATGGCTCGAAAAGCCTTTGTATGTCAAGCTTTTGCTCTTTTGACTGCTTCGAGCTTCCGACGTATGGCGGATTGCCACAAATGTACGTCTCGCCTCCTTCGTTTTCGAAATCAATCTTCGCCTGATCGAGCGGGGTGTTGAACAGATCATCACCGTGCAGTTTCACACCCGTTCCGGTCGGTGGGCAGATGCTGAGCCAGTCGAGGCGCAGAGCGTTACCGCAGGTGATCCAGTTCTGCGCGTCAAGCGGCAGGAAGTCGCGCAGCGCCTCCTTCTGGCCGCGATAGAGCACGTCACATTGATATTCAGCGATGATGAGCGCCAGGCGGGCGATCTCGGCCGGGAAGTCGCGCAGTTCAATGCCGCGAAAATTCGTCAGCGGGATGTCCGTGCGCCGGTCGGCCTCGCCGCGACGCTTGTTGATCTCCGCCTCGATGGCCCGCATCTCCTTGTAGGCGATGACGAGGAAATTGCCCGAACCGCAAGCCGGATCGAACACGCGGATCTTCGACAGGCGCTTGCGCAAGTTGAGCAACATGCGCCCGTTGTCGCCAGCCTCTTCCAGCTTCTCGCGCAGATCGTCGAGGAAGAGTGGGTTCAGCACCTTCAGGATGTTGGGCACGCTGGTGTAGTGCATGCCGAGCGCACCGCGCTCATCATCATCCGCCACCGCCTGGATCATCGACCCGAAAATATCCGGGTTGATCTTCTTCCAGTCGAGGCGCCCTATATGCAGCAGGTAAGACCGAGCGATGCGGCTGAAGCGCGGGACATCTGTGCTGCCGGAAAACAGACCGCCATTCACATAGGGGAAGCGGCTCGCCCAGCGCGGAACCCCGGCGGCGGCATGCGCTTCCGCCTTGGTGTTCATGACGCGGAACAGTTCGCTGATCACCTCGTGGGTGTTCGACGAATCCTTGGCGCTCATCGTCTCGATCGCCGAGGTGAATGCAGCCTCGCCGTCGAAAATTTCGGTATCTTCGGCAAAGAAGCAGAAAATCAGCCGCGCCATGAAGTGGTTCATGTCATGCCGACGCTGGGCCGTGCCCCATCCGGGGTTGTCTTTCAGCAGTTCGACATAGAGTCGGTTCAGGCGGCTGGTCGCCCGGATGTCGAACGAGCTTTCGCGGACCTGCTTGACCGTGGTGATGCCGGCCAATGGCAGGAAGAAGCCGAAGTGGTTCGGGAAATCCGCGAAGGTGCAGGAGACCGGCGCATCGTCGGTCGTGAGGTCTTCGGCTTCGAACAGGTCGCCATCCGTCGCCAGCACGAAACGCGCCTTCGCCCGCGCCGTGGCCGGGCTCGCCTTCAGCGCGGCGAGGGTGCGTGTAACATCGCCCGGCTTGCACACGGCAATATGGATGTTGTTCGTCTGAAGAACGCCGCCCCAAGGGCCGTCAAAGTCGGACTTGTTGGACTCGCCCTTGCGCAAGCGCTTCAGCGTCGTTTCCTTGTTCCCGAAGGCTTCGAGAAACGCATAAGGGAACTCTTGAGGATCGAAAGGCCGCTCCGCCAGCGCCGAGATGGCTTCCTCGATTTCGACCGCGTTCATTCGTTCTCTCCACCTTCCGCAGCCCGCGCGTGGAAAGGTTCGACGTTGATCTCGTTGGCCCGGCGCATGACCACGGCCAGCTCGTAGTCGAGCTGCCGGAGCAGCCATTCGCGGGCCGAAGTGCCGAACGCCTTCTCCAGCCGCACGGCCATCTCCGGTGAAATCCCTGACCGTGAATTCAGCAAGTTGCTGAGGGTCTGCCTATCTACGCCGAGTACTCGAGCGGCTTCTGTCACGCTCAACCCGTGCTTTTCCAAACATTCCTGCCGAATTGCTGATCCTGGATGCATCGCCGATCGATCCATTCAAATCCAAGCACCGCGACCTTATAGTGATAATCGACACTCGACAATGACATCATCCGGTCTGTTTGCGGATCGAGATGCATCTCTCCCCGTTCAATCAGGACAGCGTGATCGCACCCCTTTACCAGTCAAGTGACGGATCGCATCGATCTCGCGACCTGGCCTCATCGCGGCTGGACCAGCTCCTCGGTTTCGATGGCCCGCAACGCTTCGTCCAAGGTGAGCCTCGGATGGAGGCACAGCCACTGCCCGGTGTGGCGATGCCACATCAGATCGAAGCGCTCACCGGTCGCGTGGTCGAGGCGAGCGAAGCCGATATCGAACTCCTCGCCGGCGTTCTCCGAAAAGCCCGAACGGTATCGCTGAATGAAACTGTAGCGGCTGCCACGCCACCGCCCGGTCAACGCAATGGGATAGTTGAATGCCGTCGGCCGGATTTGGGGCAGGAAGCGCGGCACCAGAACCCCTGCGATGAAGTCTTCGCATCGTGCGGCGAGCCTCGCCTTGTCCTCCTTGGACAACGGTCGAGCCCAGGTCTCGTGTTGGTCGGTCATCGCTCGTCCCCTCATCCGAACTCCACCCTCCCATCGACGCATCGCCATGATGCGGAGACAGCACACCTTGTCGAGAGCTCTTCGATGTCCCGGCCAGTTCTCGCGGTGCGTAGCGCGTGGACGGCGACAGGCGATCCGAGCGGACTTGGGCGCAGAAGCCGTGCCGGTTTCCGAGTTGGTCGACCCTCCCCGAGAGCGCCATCATGCTCCATCAACCTCGAGCAGCAAGCGTAGAACATATCTGCCTGTCTTCTTCGACCCCACGAATGCGATCAAATCTCTAGACCGAAGGACGGCGATATCGCGCTTGGCGGTCTTGGTGGAAACGCTCCAACACGACGCTATGTCGGTATGCCGTACTCGCGTCTTGTTCGTCATTTCCGCGAGAAACCATCTCTGTCTGTTGTTCAGATCTGGCAAGCTAGAAATCGCCATGGGGACATTTATGGGGACAGTCCTGGGGACATTTGCAGGGACACAAGGCGAGGAATTCGCCTGGTGAAGGTAGTTGGATGACCTAACGGAAGCGAGGTGCGCACCTTGCTGAGACCACGTGGACTTCATGACCTCACGGGGTTGCTTTCCACCTTCGGCGTCGCCCACTTCGCCAGAGGCCGGTGCTCGCGCAGCCGCAACGACCAGATCCAGAACAGTGCTCGATTCTCGAATGAGGCGAATGAGATAGTGCCCACGCGGTCCGGCTCTTCCCTCCAGCCAGTTCTTGGCCGTTTTCTCGCTGGCGCCGGTCCAGAGCATGATGATCTTGATCGCCCGATGTGTGTCCCCGAGCTCAGCTCGAAGGGCATTGGAAATCGCCCGCGCGAATGCGACAGGTGATCGATCGGCGGATGATCGGCTCGGAAAGTCATTGCCCTTTTTCGGAAACATGTTCCGGCCCCCGAACGTCTAGACTTGTTTCGCAGCGCAGACGGCGGAGTCCGGGCCAGGGCTTCTTGCCCCGAGCACGACGGATCTCGCGCGAGCCGGAGCCGGCGGAGACGACTGTCGTGGCGGAATGGGGTCGACCAACGGAGGGAAATACCGAACGAGCGAAGCGCATCCGCGCAGCCGAGTACGTGCGGATGTCCACCGAACACCAGCAGTACTCGACCGAAAATCAGGCCGACGCCATTCGTCGATACGCTGCGGCGCATGCCATCGACATCGTGAAAACTTACGCAGATGAAGGTAAAAGCGGCCTTCGCATCGAGGGTCGCAACGGGCTCAAGCTTCTTCTCGATGACATCGTCACGGGGCGCGCCGACTTCGAGACCGTCCTCGTCTACGACGTAAGCCGTTGGGGGCGGTTCCAAGACGCGGACGAGAGCGCCTACTACGAGTACATCTGCCGCCGAGCCGGGATTGCCATCCTCTATTGCGCCGAACAGTTCCCGAACGACGGCAGTCCGATGTCGACGGTCATGAAGGGCCTGAAGAGAGCCATGGCCGGCGAGTACAGCCGCGAGCTCTCCACCAAGGTGTTCGCCGGTCAACGCCGACTGATCGAGCACGGATACCGGCAGGGCGGCCCCGCAGGGTTCGGACTTCGGCGCGTGTTGATCGATCAGGCCGGATCCATCAAGGGAGAGCTGAACAGGGGCGAACAGAAGAGCATCCACACCGATCGTGTGGTGCTTCGCCCTGGCCCGGAGCCCGAAATTGCCGTCATCGCGCAGATCTACCGGACCTTTGTTGCGACGGGGAAAACGGAACGCCAGATCGCCGACGAGCTGAATGCCCAAGCGATCCCCACAGACCTGGGCCGGCCATGGACGCGGGGAACTGTTCATCAGGTTCTGATCAACGAGAAGTACATCGGAAACAACGTCTGGAACCGGATGTCCTTCAAGCTGAAGCAAAAGCGGATCCGTAACGAACCGTCGGCGTGGATCCGCGCCGACGGCGCCTTTCCCGGCATCATCGACCGGAATCTCTACGACGCCGCGCAGTCCATCATTCAGGCTCGTTCATTCAGACTGTCCGACGAAGAGATGCTCGCTGGACTACGGGGGCTCTTCGAAGCGTGCGGCACGTTGTCGGGGATCGTCATCGATGAGGCGGAGGGGCTACCCTCCAGCAGCTCCTACCGCTCCCGGTTTGGGAGCCTTCTGCGCGCTTATGGGCTCGTCGGCTACAGTCCACGTCGCGACTACCGCTACATCGAGATCAATCGCGCACTGCGGCGTCTCCATCCGACGATCGTCGCCGACATCGTGAATGGGCTCACATCGGTCGGCGCGGTCGTCGCCCAGAACGTCGAAACCGACATGATCACCGTGAACGGCGAATTCTCGGCTTCGGTGGTGATCGGTCGGTGCCGACAGTTGCCTTCCGGGACACTCCGGTGGCGCTTGCGACTGGATACCGGCCGCCGCCCGGACATCACCGTGGCCGTCCGCCTCGACGCGCAAAACCGCCATCCGGTCGATTTCTATCTGTTGCCCAGGATCGATGTGGCAGCGCTCCAGCTGAATCTCGCCGAGGACAACGGCCTCGGCCTCGACGGCTACCGCTTCGATTCCCTCGACATTCTCTACGATCTGGCGACGCCGACCCGGCTCACGGAGGTGGCATGACCTCGAAATCGCGTCCTCAGGTGATCGAGATGATTCCGATCGCGCGGATCCATGTGCTGAATCCACGGTCGCGCAACAAGAAGCAGCACCGGGAGATCGTCGACAACATCGGCGCCATCGGACTGAAGCGTCCCGTCACGGTCATCCGACGTGGCAGCAAGGAGGACGCCGGCTACGACCTCGTCTGCGGTGAGGGCAGGCTGGAGGCGTTTCGGATGCTCGGAGCAATCGAGATTCCGGCCGTCATCGTGGAGGCGACGGAAGCCGAAGGCTTGGTCATGAGCCTCGTCGAAAACATCGCCCGCCGGCAGCATCGACCCATCGACATCATGCAGGAAATCGGCGCCCTACATTCCCGCGGCTACAGCGATGGCGGGATTGCCGAGAAGATCGGCTGTACGGCGAGTTGGGTCAACATGATCGTCACGTTGCTCGAACGCGGCGAGGAGCGATTGGTCGCCGCCGTCGAAAGCGGCCTGATCCCCATCTCCTTCGCCATCGAAATTGCACGGGCTGAGACGAGCGAAGCGCAACAGATCCTCATGGAGGCTTACGCGGCAGGAAAGCTCAAGGGCAAGAAACTCACGGCAGTTCGTAAATTGATCGATCAGCGCATGCGTCATCAGAAGGCGATCTTCGACGGAGGGCTCGGCCGCAAAAACACCCCGAAACACCTGACATCGGCCGAGCTCATGCGGATATACCAACGCGAGAGCGACAAGCAGCGCCTCCTCGTGGTGAAGTCCAATTTTGTCCAGAGTCGGCTGCTCTTCATGATCGAAGCACTGAAGGATCTTCTGAACGACGAAGGTTACCGAACATTGTTGCGCGCCGAGGGGCTCGAATCTCTACCTCGCATTCTGAGCGCGCGAATTGCAGGGGAGGCCGTGCAATGAGAGATCATGACGACAACGGCAGCGAGCGACCGATCAGGCTCTCGTTCGAGGCGGTAAGCATCACCGTTGCCATAGCCCAGCTGGTCCCACTGAAGACCTTCCGCCCAGGTCTGAAGGAAAGCTCCAAGTACACGCAGATTCTCAGTTCCATCAAAGCGGTCGGCTTGGTCGAAGCTCCCGTCGTCGCCCGAGACCCCAAACATCCCGATCGCTATTTCCTGCTCGACGGCCACCTTCGGATCGAAGCCCTGAAGGACATCGGCGTGAGCGAGGTCGAGTGCATCGTCTCGACCGACGACGAGACCTACACCTACAACAAGCGGGTCAATCGCCTGTCCGCCGTTCAGGAGCACGGCATGATCCTGCGGGCGATCGAACGGGGTGTTCCAGAGGCGCAGATCGCCGAAGCGCTCGGGCTCGATCCGAAATCGATTCAGAGCCGGGTTCGCATGTTGAACGGGATATGCCGGGATGCCATCGACATCCTGAAGGACAGTCCCTGCCCCATTGGCGTGTTCTCTCTGCTCCGACAGATGGCGCCGATCCGGCAGATCGAGGCAGCAGAGATCATGGTCGGACAGAACAACTTCACTGCCGTCTTTGCGCGCGTACTTCTGGCCGCAACGCCCGACAAACTGCGCGTGACACTGCGGAAGAAGAAGGACGATGGTGCATCGATCACCTCCGACCAGCTCGCGCGCATGGAACGAGAGCTATTCAATCTCCAGATGCAAGTAAAATCTGTCGAGGAAAGTTATGGAGCGGACAACCTTCAGCTGATCTTGGCGATCGGCTATGTGAAAAAGCTTCTCGCCAATTCACGGGTCGTGCGCTGGCTCACCCAACACCACCCGGAATACCTGAGTGAGTTCGAAGCGATGGCCGGCATAGAGAGCTTCACCGACGGCAAACTCGCCGCTGAGTGACGTAGCGGAAAGCGGATCTGGAATCGATAGGAGGTACTTATCGATGGCTAGACACACCCGCCGACGCATGCCCGAGTGCCGGAAGTAAAGTCCTCCTTCACTTCCGTTAACTGATCGTTCACCATGTTGGTCAACATGATGCGATCGCTCCCCACCCGCCTCGATGCCTTCCCCTGGGCCCGTCTTGCGCCGTCGCTGTCGCTTTCACTCAACGATTTCAATTTGCAACGCTTAGAGAAAAACCAGCACGCGATTTTCGCTCTTCGATTTCAGTCGGCCGCCGCCATCCCTCTATCCAGACAGGGATTTCTGTCTGGGAACTCGAAAAGTTCGCGGCAGCCGTCACAAACCATCCTCCCCTCCCCTCGCAGGCCTCCCGATGACCTCTCCGCGCCCCGGCCTTCCCGATCCGCTCCCTTGGGCTCTGCTGGCGCGGCCGCTGGCAAGCGCCGAAGACGCGCTGGCACGGCTCGACGAGCGATTGCGAACCAGCCCGATCCGCGACGGCTGGATCGCCAGGACCCATTTCGGCGACGCCGCCGCCGCGCTCTGGCTCGACGGCGAGCTCGTCGCCCTCGAAGACCTGGTGCTGCACGACGCCCGTCTCGATGCGCGCGCCCCCACCCACGAACTCACCCGGGCGCACGCCGTGCTGAGGGAGCGCCGCCGCATCGCCGGCGCCGATCCCGGTTGGGCACTGTCGGACACCGGGCTCGCGATTTTACGCGGACGGAACGCCGGAGACGAGGGGCTTCCCCGAGAGGCCGGGCATGAAACGGGCCTCGCCTTCGAGGACGAGGGCGATGAGGACGCGCCGGATGCCGAGGGGGTCGACGCGAGCGGCGGCGACCGGACCCTGGCCGACGCCTTCGCCGCGGTCGATGCGGCGATCGCCCGCTCGAACCGCGCCCTCGCCGGTGAGGCGTCGCGCCCGCCGCCGCCGCGCCGAGATCGTGACTCGCTCGTCTACGACCTCGACTGGGACGAAGAGGCGCGTCTGGCCGAGTGGCGCAGGGTCGTCGATCGAACCCGCGATCTGCCGCCGACCCTCGCCGCCGCGATCGCCCACACGGCATGGGGGGCGATCGAGCCGTTGCAACGCGCGCCCGGCCTCGGCCGCCTGCTCGCCGCCGCCCTTCTGCGGGAGCGCGGCAAAGCGCGCGCCCATCTGCCCTGCCTCGCCGAGGGCGCCAAGGCGGTGCCGCGCGAACGGCGCCGGCATCGCGACGCGTCTGTGCGTCTCGTCGCCGAGCTCGACGCCATCACCGCCGCCGCAGAGGAGGGGATGAAGCAGCACAACCGCTGGCTCACCGCCCGCACGCTGCTGATGCGCAAGCTCGCCGGTCGCCGCTCCACGTCCCGGCTGCCGGAGCTGGTCGACTTGGTGATCTCGAGGCCGCTGGTCTCGGCCGGCATGATCGCCGAGGCGCTCGCCGTCACGCCCCGCGCCGCACTCAATCTGGTGGCGGAGCTCGACCTGCGTGAGACGACGGGCCGCGGAAGGTTTCGGGCGTGGAGCGTCCTGTGACCGCATCGCGATCACCGTGACCCTCCTTCAAACGCGACCCGCCGGCGGCGACTCGAGCATAGGCCGCCACCAGATCCACGAGCTCGGCGCCACGTGGATGCGCCTGCGAGCTCGGCGACGGTCTCCGACCCTCGCCGCGAAAATCCACGAACCGAGCGATCGGCTCCTCACCAGCTCTCTGCGCCAGTCGCTCGAAGCAACGGATGCGCGCCGATGCCGACAGATTGGTGAGCAGCCGGCTGGAGCCGCCGCCGGCGACGACGGGCAGGTGGAGGAGGCGTGCGACCAGCACCTCGGTCCGCGACGACTCCTCGGGTGCCCTCACCTTCCAGACGTCGTCGATCGAACGTTCCAATCGCCGCGCCGCCACCGCCACCGGCACCCTCGCGGCGTCGCGCAGATCGAAGCCGCAGTGCGCGCAGACATGTTGTGGGATCAGATCCGTCTGAGCGAAGGGAGCCAAGGCGCCGCGGCAGGCGGGGCAGCGATCACGCAGGCCGCAACCATGCCTGAAACAGGAGATCCGCGACGCCAACCGCCACGACCGCCGAAAATACGGTGCCCTATCCTCGGCAAAACACGAGGTGCAATACTGGATCCAGGTCGACCTGTTTCGGCGGGCGGCCGCGCGCAAAGGCAACAGGAGCGACGCCGGCGCGCCGTCCGTCGTCGCCAGCGCCGAGATCGTCCCACGCGCCACACCCGTGCGAGCACCGAGCCGCGCCGCGAGCGCGTCGGGGAGATGCCCGTCGAGACGGGGCGACCACATCCCGTCGCCCAGCCCGAGCACGTCGGCGAAAGCCCGTGGCGCGATGCCGTTGGCGATCGCCAGACGATGAAGCCAGCTCGACGGCAATTCGTCGGGCTCGGGGTCGGCGACGACCGGCCACCGATCCGCGACGACATCCCGGTATCGTTCGCGGACCTCGATGGCGAAGCCGGCCGCGCCGCTCACAGAAGACCGTCCCGTTGGGGCGCCGTGCGGCGTCGCGACACCGGGACGTAGTCCAGCGCGTCGATCGAGGTCCGGGTGATCCGCTCGGCGCCGGATCGCACCGCCGCGACCGCCGCCGCCGTGACGATCGTCACGATTTCACCGATCAGGCCCTCCGAAAGCCGGAAGATCTCACGCGCCGTGCCTTCCTCGGCGAGATCGGACCGGCGCGCCAACGGCAGGGCGCCTTCGAGACTGTCGAGGAGCGTGAGGTACTCCTCATCGTAGCGCCAGCGCGGCACCGCGATGAGTTCGAACCGGCTCGCCATTTCGTCGGTCGCGTTGATGAAGTCGTAGACCGCGACCTCGCCGATCAGAACCGGCGATATGTCGAACTCGCGGCCGATCCGGCGTAGGAACCCCAGGACCGCTTCCACGTCGCGCGAGCGGCCGCGCAGCGCGTTGTGGAACTCGTCGAAGATCAGGACTCTGGGTTTGAGGCCGTCGAGCAGCCGATCGACCTGCTCGGCCTTGCGGCCGACGTCCCGGCCGCTTCCCGTCGGCGCGTGCAATGCGCCGAGGATGCCGGCGTAGAAATGGGCGAGCCCGGCGCCCTCGCGCGTCTGGACCACCCACACCCGCTGTGCCTCGGCGGATCTCAAATGCGCCACGGCGAACCGCTCGGCGATCATCGTCTTGCCGTTGGCGTAGGGCCCCACCAGCATCAGACCGCGGGTGCGCAGCGCCGGCGGTCGCAGGAGCAATTCGTTCAGCCGTTCGAGCGCCCGCCCGGCACCGTGATGTCCGATCCAACGCGGAGCCCGGATGTAGGCGATCCGGTCCTCCGGGCTACGGTCGAGCCAGGGGCGAACGTGATCGAGCAGATGGTCGGCCATCTCACCAATCCTCGACCGGCAGCCGGCGCCTCTCACGGACCGGGGACGCGGCCGGGGCGTCGGGCTCCGACGGGCGCAGGGCCTCGTGGGGTTTGCCGGCCTCCGCCGCGTGGGTCCGGCGCACGGCGTCGCGCAGCACGGCCTTCGCCGGCTTCGATCCACCGACGATCTCGGCGATCCGACGCTGCAACGCCACCTTCTCCGTCTCCGATCGCGCGTTGGCGGCACGGCGACGCGCTCGTTCGTCGCGGTGTTCCCACAGCGTCATCGGCGCGAGCCGGCCATCACGCCGGGCGACGGGGCGAAACTCCCGCGTCTCCGGATCCCGGACATAGATGCGGCTGATGTCGCGGGGGTCGTATCGCACCTCGAGCCGGCCCAACCGGTCCCGCAGAGGCACCAGGCGACCCAGCCACGGCGAATAGTAGTCCAGCGCAAACATGCCGACGCCCTGCGGCGACAGGCGTCGTTCCACCCCGGGCAGGAAGGCGAGCAGGACCCGCGCCGGATCGTCCTCGAAACACGGCAGATCGAGGCTGCTGCCCGCCCATTCCGTCGCCGGCACCCGCAGCGTCTTCTCGTTCTGCTGCAGATTGTGATCGATCGCGGCCAGTGCGACGCAGCGCTCGAGGTCGGCGAAGCTCAGGCGTGCGCGCTGCTGCGCCGGATAGCCGTCGCGGTCCGCCACAGATCGGCCCGCCGATCCCGGATGCATCGCAAGAACGCCGTTGAGCTTACCGAGCAGCCGCTCGACCACCCCGCCGTGATGGACGCGACCACGATCGCGGAAACGAACCCGGATGCCGTAGTCCTCGCAACCGCGCTGGAACGCATGCCCCTTGAACTCCTTCGCCGAGTCGGTCACGAGCTGTCGCGGGCGCCCGAACATCGGCCAGGGTTGGTCGATGCCGCGCGCCGCCAACCAGGCCTCCTTCGGGCACATCGCCTGGGCGAGGCACAGCGCGACCGACAGCGCCGACGGCTTCTCGAGGGTCAGGCAGAAGCCCAGGATGCAGCGCGTCGCCACGTCGGCGACGAGGGTCAGATACGCCCGGCCGGCGAAGACGCCTTCGCCCTCCACCACCTCGACGAAATGGATGTCGGTCGGCGTGTGATCGATCTGACAGACCTCGAGCGGCTTCGCCGCACGGATGTATCCCGGTCTCGGTTTGAGCCGCAGCAGATGTTTCGGGTCGGCCGACCGCTTCTGGGCGATTTCTTCCGGACCGAACAGCACCGGAATCCGGCGGGCGACGGCGAGATAGGACGGCGCGGCCAAGCCCGCTTCCTCGCAGCGGGCGCGGATCTCGGCCACGACGGGCGCGAGAGGCGGCGCCTCCAGCGTCAGCCACTGCGTCCGCAGGGTCGTCGCGATGATGACCTCGACGTCCGGGTCGAGTTGCTTCTTCCGCGCACCGCTCCGGCGCGGCAACAACGACGACACCCGCCGGTCGACGCGATAGCGCGCCAACAGATTGTAGATCTGTCGGGTCGAGAGGCCCAGCTCGGCCGCGGCCCGTTCGACCGCCGCACGATGCGAACCCGCCGCATCGAGGATCCGGTCGAGTTCGCGCGCGACGCGGCGCGCGGTGAGCCACGCCTCCTCCGACGGCGGCGAAGCCGCAGAAGGGGTCGTTCGGGTTTGCAATCGATCGGGCAAATCGCGCCGCCAGTGAAATCGTTGGCGAAAATTCGTGCCCCTTCTACCGCCCAAGCCCAACGGACGTATGACGTTTCGGCGTTTGAAATCGGAAGTTAAAAGCGACATCGGTAGCCATTGCCGAAGACGCGCTCGCCCGTCTCGACGAACGCATCGCGCGGAGCCCGATCCGCGACGGCTGGTGCGCGCGGAATCGTTTCGCCGAAGCCGTGTCGAGCCTCCTCCTCGACGGCGTGCTCGTCCAGCTCGAGGATCTGGTTCTCCACGACGCCGGCCTCGACGCTCGCGCCCCCTCGCCCGAACTGACCCGGGCACACGCCCACCTGCGCCGCGCCCGTCGCCTGGCCACCCTCCCTCCCGGGGCAACTCTCGACGTCGCCGGTCTGCTCGCTCTCGTCGGCCGCGGCGCACCGAAGTCGGCCGAGGCGGAGCCCCCTCCCCTCGCCGACGGGGCTGAGAGCGAGGGCGACGACGCGTGGGCCACGACCCTGGGCGAGGTCGACGCCCTCCTCGCCCGCACCGACCGACTGCTCGCTCGCGCCACCCTCCCCTCCTCCGACGAGCCGACGGGATTGGTTCGGCCGGCGCGCCCCGATCGCAACGCGCGCCTCGCTCGGTGGGTCGCCGAGATCGAGGCGACCCGCGACTGGCCGCCGACCCTCACCGCCGCCCGCGCCCTCGTCGCCTGGGAGTTCTACGATCCCCTCCCCGAAGAAGACGGTCTCGGCCGGCTGCTCGCCGCCGACCTGCTTCGTGCCCGCGGCAAGGTGCGATCGCATCTGGTCGACGTGTCGTCGGGACTGCGGGCCGTGCCGCCGGAACGCCGACGCAGTCACGATCCGCTCGTCCGCCTGCAGGCGGTGCTCGACGGTCTGGCGCTCGGCGCCACTCGCGGGCTCAAGGATCACGACCGGCGCCTGACCGCCCGCGACGCCCTGCTGCGCCGCGTCGGCCGGCGCCGCACGAGTTCGCGTCTGCCGCAACTGGTCGAGTTGGTGATCGCCGCACCGCTGGTCACCACCGAAACCATCGCCGACGCCCTCGGCGTGACGCCGCGCGCCGCCGCAGGCATGGTGGCCGAGCTGGGCCTGCGCGAGATCACCGGACGCGGACGGTTCCGCGCCTGGGCGGTCGGGTGAGAACGGCCTTGCCAGGTCATACAAATTTTTGTATAAGATGCCATGAGCAAAGACCCGAAGCCCGTCGAGTTCCTCGGATCCTCCCTCGACGATCTGCGCGAGTTTCCGCTCGAAGCCCGACGAGAAGCCGGCCATCAGCTCGACCGCGTCCAACACGGGCTCGATCCGGACGACTGGAAGCCGATGACGTCGATCGGACCGGGCGTCCGAGAAATCAGGATCCGCGATGCGTCCGGCGCTTGGCGGGTCGTCTACGTCGCCAAGTTCGCCGATGCCGTCTGGGTCCTCCACTGCTTCCAGAAGAAGACCCAGAAGACGTCTCGTACCGACATCGCTCTCGCCACCGCGCGATATCGAGAACTCTCGAAGGAGATCGACCGATGACCGGCAAGCGTTTCGAAAGCGTCTGGGATGCGATCGCCGATACGCCCCAGGAAGCCGAAAACATGAAGTTGCGCTCGGCTCTGATGATGGAACTGCGCCGTCATCTGGACGAGAGCGGCCTCAGTCAGTCGGAAGCCGCGAAGTTGTTCGGCGTGACACAGCCGCGGGTCTCCGATCTCGTACGGGGCAAAATCGATCGCTTCGCCCTCGACACGCTCGTCAACATGCTCGCAGCCGCCGGCATGCACGTCGAGTTGACGATTGCCAAAGCTGCATAACACGCAGTCATACAGACTGCGCTGACGATTACGGAACGACGACGGTCAGCACGAGTACTTTCGTTGATAATTATTACCTTGTTTATCAAGACCTATAAACGAATGTAGATCGATGCGTAGAACAGCATCATCCTGCACCTCCAGGAGGAAACAGCTGCTGCAACCTGCCAAATGCAAGGTGGGCATCGATCGAACGGAGAACCGTCTGAAAATCGGCGCCCATTTGGGCCTGCCGACCGGGAAACTGATCAGCATAGGAACGATGAATGACGACACGCGAGCGGATCAGCGAAGTACGATGAGCGAAGGCAACTTTTTCCGGTGAATCGAGGCCTTTGCGGATGGCGATCGGCAAGATTTCCAAAACGGCGGGATTTGCGGATACCTTTCCGGCCTCCTCTAGGGCATGTTGTACAAGGACAGTGAGTGCGCTAGCGATCATGTAAAAGCGGCGGTTCATGAGCTTCAGAACGAAGTCTCTCGACCTCTTGCAGGTTCCGATCCTAGCAGGCAAGACCCCGAGCGCCGCTTCGATTGTAGCAAACGGAGCACCACTCAACCAAGCGCGTAGAGCTGGCTTGAGCAATGCCATCTCCGCGTCGGTGCTATCGCCTCCGGTTTTCCTACCGCGCGTCACTGCCTTGACGGTTTCTACGTCGCTGCCGAACAACAGCGCGTAGTTTTGCCGATCGGCAATCACAAAGTCGATCAGCCAATCGCACCACTCGATGACCGAGGTCGGGAGTCCGTCGATTTCTGCAGCGATGCGCGCGGTCAGCGCGGCCAGTGGCTCGATCTGCATGCCACTGAAAGCGGCGACCTTTACCGTCACCACTTCGGCCGCCAGGGCATCGGCTTCCAGCGCTGCCTTCAGCAACGCAATCTTGGCATCAAACGCCGCCTCATTGCCCTCCTTGCGCGCCTGGAAGGCCGCGAAAGAGCGGCTCATCATCTGAATTGGGCGATTGGTATCCTGCTCTTCGCCCTCTCCAGCCCGTAAGCGGCTCAAGAAGTAATGAACATCTGGGCCGTCAACGTCGCCGAGCTGGATGCGGTCGAGCAAGGCGGTCAGCGGATCGTCGATCGTAACGCATTGGTCGTTGGCGGGCAGCACCTTTGCGAGCATGTCGAACGCAGCGCCGGCCGGAATGCCGTTCGCGGCAAAGGCGACCGGCGGCTCGGGTATAAGCAGGACGGTACCGTTGGCGAGATGACCCGCGCGACCGGCGCGGCCGGCAGCATTGAGGATCTCATGGCTCTTGAGCGGTTCGCGGCCATCCTCGTCATGGCGCATGGTCCCGGCTAAGATGGCGACCTCAGCTGGCAGGTTCATCCCCTGGGCGAGCGTAGGCGTGGCAACGATAATGCTTGCCCCGTCCCGTCGGCGAAACAGCGATTCAGCCATGCGCCGCTCGATTGCGATCATGTCGCCATTGTGCGGAAGCGCGGGCGCGGTCGGATCCAACAGCGAATGCTGAGGCCCGCCGAGTTCGGCGATGATGTCGGTCCAGAGGTCGTTTTCAAATTCGGTGAGCGCGCCGACAGGCGGGAGGCCTGCCCGGATCCTGCGCGCGGTGCTTGGCGCATGATCCGCCTGGTTGACGAACACGATCGTTTTCAACCCTGCACGCGCTGCGCTCGCGGCAAAGGACCCGCCGACTTCGTTGGAGTTGGGGGTCGCTCCACCGACGCCATAGTTCAAGCGCACGCTGCCGTCGGAAAGACGTACAATTCGGCGATCCGCAGGCGCGTTGCGCGCCCAGGTATTGTGAAGGCCGAACAGAGCAAAAGGGACCAGATCAAGCGGCGGCCGGTCGCTGGGCTGACCATTGCGCTCGGCGAAATTTGCGGCACGAACGACCTGATTTGCCCAGCTGAGCTGATTATCTGCATAGGTGACGACGCCACGGGCTTGGCGGCTTGGCTTCCACGGGTCGAGGAAGCTGATGCACGGGCGACCGGTAAGCTGACCGATCCACTCGGCTACGTCGGCCGCGTTCTGTAGCATAGCGGATAGCAACAGATAGTCGGCGTCCGGGGCGCGTTGAAGTGCGTGAAGGAGGCACAGCATCGCATCGACGCTGCGCGCCCCGCCGCCTGCCGGACTAAGGAGGTGACATTCATCGAAGACGATCAAACCAAGGTCAGCAACATCGGCATCGGCAAAGCTGAACACCGCGAGCAGGCGCTCAGGCGTCATCACCTCGATGGCGCCGAGTTCAGGTCCCGAGATGAAGGCAACGAGATCGCCATCGGTGGAAATCTCGTAGTCGGCGAGGCTCTTTGGGAAGCTCTCCAAGAGATCGTCGCGGAGCTGATCGACCAGAGCCAAGGTAGGTACTAGAAAAATCACCTTCCTACCCACGCTGAGTGTAGCAGCGATCTTCAACTCGGAGAGGGTGGTTTTACCAGCACCCGTAGGGAGGACCAACACGCCCGAAGTGCCAGCGTCGAGAAATCCGGTCGCAACGGCCTCGCGATGATTGGGCCAAAGCGTTGGCTTGGCCTGCGCGCGATGGCGAAGCCAACGCCGCCAAGCAGGCTCGACCGCGCCTGTCGGCACCGGGAGGTTGGCAATTCCAGCGCCTTCCAGGCCATCCGCCACGTGGCGCAGTAATCGCGCAAGATGCCGCGGACCAGCGTATGCCGAGACGAGGTGAGCACCTGGGCCGGGCACTGCTATATTGGCAACGGCCAACTGTGTGACGCGATCGAACAACGCCTGCGGCGTGTCCAATAAAGGATAGGCAAGAACCGGCGGAACTTGGGCAAGAAGGCGGGCGACTAAATGGATGAGACCGGCCCAGCAGAGACCATAAAGGCCCTGTATCGCTTGTTCGGTAAGGTCATCGCCGGGCGAAGGTTGCAGACGTGCCAAGCGTTCCGCACGCTCAAGGATTGCCGTGAACCGCTCTTGAGCCAAATCCTGGATACTCTCGAGCAGGGCCCCTCGATGAACGTCTTCTAGGCGACCGCCGGCGAGGCCGCGCGCCGCTTCGCGGGCGTCCGGGCTTTGTTCGGCGATGAGAAACAGCAGCGGTGCTGCGATTCTCGGATGGATCGCCGCAGCACTCATGAATGCCGTGCGATCGGTCGGTGTGGGCATGACCCGGCCGAGGATCTGATAAGCGGTACCGGCGACAAAGGCTGCGGCTCGGCGAGCCATTCCATCGAGCGTATCGTCGACCTGAGCTTCGTAGACCGCAGCAATGCGCGTCAAGCGTTCGATCTGTGCAAGATAATCGGGCGCATCAGCAAGCCGGGCAGCGCGGAGGCGCAGTCCGGCGAGCTCTGCGTAAATGCCGGTGAGCTCTTGGGGAAGGAGTTGCGGATCAACGTCCTTCAACGGCGGAGCTGATCGGATCAGCGCGGCGGTTTCAGCGTCGAACATCTAAGACCTCGATCTTTGCCCAAACCTGGGCTGAGAAGGCCGCGAACCAACCGCGCACGTCGTCAAGCGGCATGGTATTGCCACCCCGTATCGCGACATCACCATCGATCGCGTCATAGCCCGCGAAGAGCGCAAGTCGCTGGGCAGCAGAGAATCCACTTGGGGCTACCGTCAGTGAAGCCTGAAAGGCAAGCGGCCGTGCCCGGATCAGCTCGTCATAAGCGGCGGCACGTTCTTCTGGGGTGAAGCCAAGACCAATCAGAAGCGTGGTCGCCGTCTGAGCGAGCTGATTGTCGCGCGCACCCGATACGTACTCTTGAAAGGCTGCGAGTACATCCTGAGAGAATAGCTGTCGCCAGTTGGTTGTACACTTATATTCATAGACGGTCGCGCGCGTTATAGCGCGGGCTACCGGATCAATCGTCACCCTCACGCAGTCAGTGCCCTGATTCGTTGCTTTCAGATGTGGATCTGAAATGGCGTCGTTGACGGTCGAGGTTAGGCGAGCAGCTACCCAGCTGATGATCTCGAACAGCAGGCCGTCACGATGCCAGATCTTTGGATCGGTTTGGGGGTGAAGTTCCAGCCGAAGCTTTTCCTTCAATGCCGCACTCACGATCGGAGGTGTGCCGGCCGGGTGGACCCCTGCAAGGATCCGCGCGGCGTGGAGTGCGCGACCTATAAGGATTTGCGCGCAGACTTCGGCGAGAGCATCGGCGTCGGCTACCATCCAAACCGACCCCAGGCATTGCGGCAACATAGCGGTAGGCTGGACGATCAGAGTCACACGCTATCCTCGTTCTAGATGGGCTGGTTGCGACGGCGGGCGGCGATAATGAAGTCGACCATATCGACTAGGTTGACACCAGAGCGATGCAGCAAGGAATGAGTGTGCCGATTGTCGCGGGTACAGGCAATAGATCTTTCTGTCTGCTCCGTCTTCCAAACAGTCGGTTTAGACCTTCGCTTTGAAGCGCCGATATGTATAATTTCCTACTGATTTAGTAGAATAATAAATAATCTGGGTTGCTTTGTGTATCATCTTGCACATTCCCTGCTCAATACTGACGCTTTTTCCTTCGTTCTTGGATGTCAACGAACACTCTGAGGAGGTCTTATTTGTTCAGAGAGCAGACCCACTTGAGCTGGATATCTTCAGCCATTCTGGGGGAACGCCATAACCAATGCAGTTGAACAGTGGGCCGGCCACGATGTGACTGTTCCTCTCCGCTGCGCTGGGTTGAATTGACATTGTCGCATTTTTATGTGATTCATTCTGACATTGGAGGTCGCCATGAGTGATGGTCCTCACCGCAGCCTGCCTATGCGCCCGCACTGGAAGCTGACCGCCTGGCGGACGGCGAATCTTGCCCATTCTATCGACGAGGTCTGCGAAGCTATGGCGCACGCCTTGAAGAAGGACATTCTCGGAGCCCCGATTGCCGCTGTCCGGGAGATCTTGAACGGCGACATGCTGTTCGAGGAAATGCGCATCGATCAGTTGGAGGCGCTTAGGGCACGCTCGCCGCGGTCTGCCGCGACCAATACTCTGATCGACTGCGCCGTCGAAGCTGCAGGCATCGGCGGGGAGGCCGGCACCGAGGCGGCGGTCGCCGCCGCGATCGGAGAGATCAGGCACTCCACGAATAGAGGCATCGACGAACACTATCAACGCGAAACTGACGCCAGAACGAGCCGTACGGTACGCGCTCGGCTCGACGAAGTTTCTGCCAAACTCGACTGCCATGCCATCGCTCGCGAACTGCTTGCCCATGGCCGACTGCCGTCCAGCCGCTCTGTCGAAGTTCCCCGCCATACCGGGCTTGATGAGGGGCCGCCGCTATGAGCGTAACCGCTTATGAAGCTAGAGTGCCGGTACGTGCGATAGACGCTATTTATTCGGGACAAGCGCGACGTGGCCGCTCGTCCTTCGACATGGCGAAGCACTTTGAGTTTTCGACGACCGCACTTGAGTCTTATGCTTTTGCTCTGTGGGAACCGGTTATCTATGATGCGATGGTTGTGGCGGCGTCTGTGGAATACGCCGATCGGACCTTCGCTCGCCCTAAGTTGGGCTGGGGCCGGGCGTTTACGGTCCGCATTCCGGTGCTGGAGCCCAAGCGGTGGCTGGATTCCGCCGTATATAGCGCCCTAAAGGACGCAGTCAGCTTTCTGACTGGTGACGACTGGGACTTCGAATTCATACAGAGGGCGGGCGAGACGCCCTGTCCGCCGCAGGACTGTTTTCACTTCAACATCAAGACTGACTCCGTTATGGCCTACAGTGACGGCATGGATTCGCGTGCCGTTGCTGGGTTGGTCGCTCAGTCGGGTCGCAAGCTCGTGCGCGTAAGGGTCGGTCCCAAGGCCGGTGGGCGCCCGTCGCGTGGCGCCCCTCTGCCATTCGCGACTGTGCCCTACAATGTGAAGGCTGCTGGAGAAACTAGTGCCCGCAGCCGTGGGTTCAAGTTCGCGCTCATCAGCGGGATAGCCGCCTATCTCGCCGAGGCCTCGGAGATAGTTCTACCTGAAAGCGGTCAAGGTATATTCGGACCAGCTCTGGTCGTTTCTTCAGTACAAGCTTATCCTGATTTTCGCAGTCATCCCCTTTTTACGAAGCGCATGGAGCGGTTCCTCGCCGAGCTGCTGAAACGGCCGGTTCGCTTCGTCTTTCCACGCATCTGGTTCACGAAGGGCGAAACACTGAAGGCCTATGCCGCGCTACCGGGATGCGACGACTGGCGCGAGACGCGCTCGTGTTGGCAAAGCGCCCGGCATTGCTCGCTTAATGGCCATTTGATGCAGTGCGGCGTCTGCGCCGCGTGCATGCTCCGTCGGATGAGTATCCATGCGGCCGGTCTGACGGACGATGACAGCGAGTATGTCTGCGGTGATCTGTGCGCTGCGACGTTAGAGGATTCGGTGCAGCCCGGTTTCACCATGCGTGGCCGGCGCGCTCTGCGGGAATACGCGATAGCTGGCACGCAGCATCTCGACCACATGGCCGATCTTGTTCTGCCAACTCAGCGGTCTGCGCTGCGTCGCCATGCCTTGCTCGTCGGTCCGGCGCTGGCTATGCCGGTTGCCGACGTGGAGAGGGAGTTGATGAGCGTGATCGAACGGCATGCCGCTGAGTGGAATGACTTTTTGCAGGATAAGGGAGCGCGTTCCTTCCTGAGGCAATGGACGCGGGCATGAGCATGATGGGACCATGCGAGCGACTGTCGGACGCGGAGATTGGTGAGCGGCTACGTTTTGCGCGTGAAGGCCGCAAGATCACGCAGGCCGCAGCCGCCAACCTGATTGGAGCGGCCCGCACGACGATCGTAGCGATCGAGCAAGGCAAGCGGCGCATCCAGATGAACGAATTACAGCAGCTTGCGGCCGCTTACGGGACGTCAGCCAACTCTATCTTGCGTCGGGAGGCTGTCCATCTCGACATGGCACCACGCTTTCGCAAGTTGCGGGAAAGCGAGGATGCCGAAGTCGAACAGGCCACCCGACTTCTGAATGACCTTGTGCGGGCGGAAGTCGAACTGGAAGACGCACTCGGCATCGCGCGCGAGCGCCGCTATCCTCCGGAGCGTCCGATCCTCCCCGGCGAACTCTATACCCAGGCAGAACAGCACGCACAGGAACTGCGCGACTGGATCGGTCTTGGTCCCGGCCCCGTCACGGACATCATATCCATCCTCGACCTCCAACTGGGGGTACGCGTTTATGTCCGGCAACTACCCAGCAAGATCTCAGGCCTGTTCGCCTATGACGAGCGGACGGGTGCGTGCATTTTGCTCAACGCCAGCCATCCGCACGAACGCGTAACCCAAAGCGGCGCGCATGAATTGGCGCATTTCATATCGACGCGGCGACAGCCAGAGGTGTTGACCGAAGACGAGCTTTTTGTATCGCGCGAAGAGCGTTACGCGAACATTTTCCAGCGCTGCTTTCTAACGCCCGGGCGCGAGGTTAGACAACGCTTCGCTGAAATTACGGCAGGACAGTCGCACTTGACCCGCCGTCACGTCATTCTTCTTGCCCATGCATCAGGGGTGTCGCGCGAGGCGATAGTTCGACGCCTCGAAGAGTTGGACCTTGCACGGCGGGGAACCTGGGATTGGTTCGTCTCGAATGGCGGCATCAGCGACAAGGATGTGGCTCAGGTGCTCGGCCAGCTGCCAGAACGCCCGTCATATAGGGGCCTGTCTAGGGGTCTAGTGCCTCCGCGCCTCGCCCTTCTCGCGCGCGAAGCGTGGAAGAAGGGGCTCTACAGCGAGGGGCAGCTCGCGCGGATGCTCCAGCTCGATCTATACGGCATAAGGGAGGTACTAGACGGCGCGGAGCGTGAGGAGAGCGAAGCTGATGAGCTTGTCCGCATTTCCCGCTGATCCGAATCAAGCGTTGATAGTCGATGCAAGTGTAGTGATCGGCCTCAATGCGAGCGGTTACGCGCGACGTATTATTGCGCTGACCCAGCCTCGTATTATCGTGCCGGACAATGCTTATTACGAACTCGCTATAGGCTCACGGTTCGGCCACAACGATGGCGAAAAACTCGATGAATTGGTTGTAGCCGGGCTTGTAGAGCGCATGACGCTAGAAGGCACTGCGCTGTCAATCTACGAGTCGCTAATCGACAGTACCTATGGTGATACGCTCGATGACGGCGAAGCCGCAACGATCGCCATTGCCGTTCAGCGCGGCGGGATAGCCGTCCTCGACGAGAGGAAGGCGCGGCGCATGTGCCGGCAACATTTTCCGAATGTGGCCCAAGGATGCACTGCGCAGTTGCTTTTGGGGGCTACGGCCCTCGGCGGGGCCGCACATGCCGAAGCGATGATCAATGCCTTATGCAAGGGACGGATGCGTGTGCCACCTGAATTTCTGGACGCGGTCGTTGCCCTGATTGGATTAGAGGTCGCGGCGGAATGCCCCAGCCTACCGCGCTACGTCCGGCAGGCTACAGTGCGTCCCGCCCAATGAGGTCGCCTCTTTGCGGAGTTGGTCTCAAGGTCGGTAGCAAAATGCGAACGTGCGTCCACCTGCGCTAGCCAAGTCCCCGCTTTGGGTCGGTAGTCACCGGTTCGAATCCCTGACGAAGGTGGGCATCGCCGGTCTAACGAACCGCGCGATTCCTCACCCAGTTCGGGGTCGGGCTCTCGTGCACTTTCTGTCGCATGCCTTCCGCGAAATCACCGATGCTGATATGACCTATTCGTCCTCGCCCATGGTTCGATCCCGGGTGATCGCCGGCGAAGGACTTCGGAACGAATCGCGCGATGCGGCTGACCAGCTATTCTAACTTCACGCTCCGCATCCTCATGATCGCCGCGGCGCGCCACCCGGCGCTGACCACCATTCAGGACGTCGCCGACGCCTTCTCGATTTCCAAGGCGCACCTCGTCAAATGCGTGCACCAGTTGGGGCTGTGGGGCTTTCTGGAGACGGTGCGCGGCAACGGCGGCGGCTTTCGTCTGGTTCGGCCGGCCGCGACGATCTCGCTCGGCGAGGTCATCCGCCGCACCGAGGACGGCTTCGCCATCGCCGAGTGTTTCGACGACGACGCGGGCGCCTGCCCGCTGACCGCGCGCTGTCGCCTGCGGCCGGCGCTCATCAAGTCGACCGAAGCCTTCCTGTCGGTGCTCGACGAGATGACGCTCGCCGACATCTCCGACAACGGAGACGATCTGCTCGACGTCCTCGACCTCAGGCCGACGCCGCCGAGCGGCTGTCGCGAGGCGGAGGCGCGGCGCTGAGCGTGGCGGTCGGCGGCGAATCGTCGAGCGCGAGATCGGCGACCGTCAGGCGATCGAGTTCGGCGCGGAAGACGCCGTAGGCGCGTTCGCAGGCCCGTCGCAGCTTGCACAGACCGACGATCCGGCATTCCCGATCGGTCCTCAGTCGACAGGGAAAGAGGTTTTCTTCGGGCTCGAAGGCGTCGACCACCTCGGTCAGACGGATCGTCGCCGGATCGCGCGCCAGCCGATAGCCGCCGCCGCGACCGCGCTTGCCTTCGAGAAACCCGGCCTGCATCAGGGTGAAGCACGACTTCAGCACCAGCGCCTCGGCCAGGCCCAGGCGTTCGACCATCTCCTGCATCGCCACCAGGCGATTGGTGCGGCAGATCATCAGAATGCGGAAGGCGCCGTTGGTTGCGGCATTCATACGCATCGGCTCACCCAAACATATATTGCACATAAAACTTATAGGGCTATTCTGAAGCCGTCATTCGATGGCCGCAAGCCGGTTCGGTCGGAACCGCCGGCGAAGCCTCGCTCGATCGGGTCTCGTCGGCGTTCGAACGCGGCGAGTGATGATTTCGCGGCACCACCCCACCCCGAGGCCATCGGTTCCTGGAGGATCACCATGTACGTCACATCGAACTCCGTCACAGACGGTCACGGCTGCGGGCGCGGCCCGAGTCGGCACGGCCGGGGGCGTGGCCAGGGTCACGGAACCTGCGCCCTGCCGACGATCGGCGCGTCGCGCCCCTTGACCAACGCCGAGCACGTCGCCGTGGTCGAGGCGCTCGACGACGAATATCGCGCCCTCGCCTTCTATGCGGCGGTGCTCGACCGCTTCCCCGACGCCATGCCCTTCGCCCACATCGTCGAGGCGGAGGGGCGACACGCCGCGGCGCTCGCCGCCGTGTTGCGGACCGACGGCCGCGCCGTGCCGGAAAACCGCCATCTCGGCTCACCGGAGATCCGCGCCGAGGTTCCGGCTTCGGTCGCCTGCGCCTGCGACATCGCGGTCGAGGCGGAGATCGACAACGTCGGTCTCTACGTCGACCGCCTGCTGCCGGCGGTCGCCGAGCGGCCCGATCTCGTCGCGCTCTTCATGCGGCTGATGGAGGCGTCCCGCGATCGTCACCTGCCCGCGTTCAGACGATGGACCGCCGGTCAACGTTTCAGAGGAGGGGTCGCGTGACCACCATCGCCATTCTGGGGTCGGGCTTCGCCGCCCTCACCGCCGCCCGCCAGCTGCGCCGCAAGGGCGTGACGGCGAAGATCACCATGATCTCGCCGCGTCGCGAGCTGCACTATCTGCCGAGCACGATCTGGATCCCGACCCATTTGCGCAAGGGAGCGGATCTGAAGATCCCGCTCGATCACTTCTTCGCCGAAACGCGCGTCGACTTCGTCCAGGCCTCGGTCACCGGGATCGCCGAGGGCGGTCGGCTCGTGTCGACCGATGCCGGCGAGTTCCGCAACGATCACCTGATCGTCGCCACCGGCGGCCGCTTCATCCGCAAGCTGCCGGGGATCGAGCACGCCCTGATCCCTTGCGAGGGCATCGCCGTCGGCGAGGAGATCGAGCGCCGCCTCGACGCCCTCGACGGCGGCACCATCGCCATCGGCTTCGCCACCAACCCGGCCGAGCAGGGCGCCATGCGCGGCGGGCCGATGTTCGAATTCCTGTTCATCATCGACACCCTGCTCAGGCAGCAGGGCCGGCGCGAGAAGTTCTCGTTGGTCTTCTTCAATCCCGCCGAGCGCCCCGGCGCCCGCCTGGGGCCGAAGGCGGTCGACGGCCTCCTCGCCGAGATGAAGAAGCGCGACATCCTCACCCACCTCGGCCACAAGATGGTGCGGATCGAGGAGAAGAAGGTCGTCACCGAGGGCGGCGAGATCGACGCCGATCTGATCCTGTTCATGCCCGGGCTGACCGGTCCGGCGTTCCTGGGGAACTCCGATCTGCCGTTGTCGCCCGGCGGCATGATCGTCGCCGACACCAAATGCCGGGTCGAGGGCCGGCCGAACACCTGGGTGGTCGGCGATTCCGGCTCCTTCCCCGGACCCGACTGGATGCCGAAGCAGGCCCATCAGGCCGACCTCCAGGCCGCGGCGGCCTCCGCCAATCTCGCCGCCGTCCTCGCCGGCCGCGAACCCGTGACCGACTTCCGCCCGGAGCTGATCTGCATCGTCGACACGCTCGACGCCGGCATGCTGGTGTTCCGCAATCCGCGCTTCAACTTCGTCGGCCCGAAGATGAAGGTCTTCCATTGGCTGAAGCGCTTCTTCGAAGGCTACTACCTGCGCGCCTTCCGCTGAGGCGGCGCGATCCTGGAGCGACCGGCGGCCGGCGACACCCTCGCCGGCCGCCGTCGTCTCGGCGGGCGAGGTGCGGCGTTCGGTCTCGGCGGGCGGCGAGCGAGTACCGTCTCTGGTATTTTTCTCTTTTAAAACAATTATTTGACCGGATTGGCGCGGCGCATGGGCGGTCCCGCGCCGGGGCGTTTCGACCAAGGTTTCAATTCCTTTATCGATAATATATGTTTATTCTTGTATTCGTTATCGATGTTTGAGGGGTGCCGTTGTCGTTCAGTCGGCTTCGGTCGGCCCCGCTCCCGACAAAGGACGTCGACCGTCATGATCGATCCGACATTCGTGGAACTGTCGCGCTGGCAGTTCGCCGCGACGGCGCTCTACCATTTCCTCTTCGTGCCGCTCACCCTCGGCATCTCCTGGCTCCTGGTCATCATGGAGACCGTCTACGTCATGACGGGCAAGGAGATCTACAAGGACATGACCAAGTTCTGGGGCAAGTTGTTCGGCATCAACTTCGCCCTCGGTGTCACCACCGGCCTCACCATGGAGTTCGAGTTCGGCACCAACTGGTCCTATTACTCCCATTACGTCGGTGACGTGTTCGGCGCGCCGCTCGCCATCGAGGGCCTGATGGCCTTCTTCCTGGAGAGCACCTTCATCGGCCTGTTCTTCCTCGGCTGGGACAAGCTGTCGAAGCGCAAGCACCTCGCCGTGACCTTCTTCACCGCGCTCGGCTCCAATCTGTCGGCGCTGTGGATCCTGGTCGCCAACGGCTGGATGCAGAACCCGATCGGCTCGGTGTTCTCGCCGGAGACCATGCGCATGGAGATGACCTCCTTCGCCGAGGTCTTCCTCAATCCGGTCGCCCAGGTGAAGTTCGTCCACACCGTCGCCGCCGGCTACGTCACCGCCTCGGTCTTCGTCATGGCGATCTCGTCCTGGTACATCCTGAAAGGCCGCGACCTCGCCTTCGCCCGACGCTCCTTCGCGGTCGCCGTCGGCTTCGGCCTCGCCGCCTCGCTGTCGGTGATCGTGCTCGGCGACGAGAGCGGCTACGAGCTCGGCGACGTCCAGAAGGTCAAGCTCGCCGCCATCGAGGCGGAGTGGAAGACGGAAATCGCGCCCGCCTCCTTCACACTCTTCGGCCTGCCCGATCAGGAGGCGCGCGAGACGACGTCGGCGATCAAGCTCCCCTGGGCGCTCGGCCTCATCGCCACCCGCTCGCTCGACAAACCCGTCGTCGGCCTCGACGACCTCGAGAAGAACCACGAGGCGCGGATCCGCTCCGGCCAGATCGCCTACGGCGCCCTGCAGAAGATCCGCGCCGGCGACAAGTCGCCCGAGACCCGCGCCACTTTCGACGCCCATGCCCGCGACATCGGCTTCGGCCTGCTGCTCAAGCAGTTCGTCGAGGATCCGACCAAGGCCGGCGAGGCCGAGATCAAGGCGGCGGCGGCCTCGACCATCCCGACGGTGTGGCCGCTGTTCTGGTCGTTCCGCATCATGGTGGCGCTCGGCTTCCTGATGCTCTTCACCTTCGCCGCCGGCTTCTGGCTCAACGCCACCAAGCGGCTGGAGCAGAACCGTTGGTTCCTGCGCCTCGCCGTGGCGATGCTGCCGGCGCCGTGGCTCGCCTGCGAACTCGGTTGGTTCGTCGCCGAGTTCGGCCGCCAGCCCTGGGCGATCGGCGAGGTGCTGCCGACCTTCCTGGCCACCTCGAGCCTGACCGTCGGCGATCTGATCTTCTCGTTGGTCGGCTTCCTGACCTTCTACACGCTGCTGTTGGTCATCGAGGTGTACCTGATGGTGAAGTTCGCCCGCCTCGGCCCGAGCTCGCTCGGCACCGGCCGCTACCACTTCGAGCGCGGCGCCCTCGCCGCCCCGGCTGAATGACCCCGAGGAGAGAGCCATGCTCGACTACGAAACCCTGAAACTCGTCTGGTGGGTGCTCGTCGGCGCGCTGCTGATCGGCTTCGCCATCACCGACGGCATGGACATGGGGGTGGGCACCCTGCTCCCCTTCGTCGGCAAGACCGACGTCGAACGGCGCATCGCCATCAACACCGTCGGCCCGCACTGGGACGGCAACCAGGTGTGGTTCATCACCGCCGGCGGCGCCATCTTCGCCGCTTGGCCGGCGGTCTATGCCGCCGCCTTCTCGGGCTTCTACATGGCGATGCTGCTGGTGCTCTTCGCCCTGTTCTTCCGCCCGGTCGGCTTCGACTACCGCTCGAAGATCGCCGACCCGAGGTGGCGCAGCGCCTGGGACTGGGGTCTGTTCGCCGGCGGCACCATCCCGGCGCTGATCTTCGGCGTCGCCTTCGGCAATCTGCTCCAGGGGGTGCCGTTCCGGCTCGACGAGCTGTTGCGGGCCCACTACCAGGGCTCGCTCTTGACCGCGCTGCTGCCGTTGCTCAACCCCTTCGCGCTGCTCGCCGGCGTCATCAGTCTGGCGATGCTCACCGTCCACGGCGGCACCTGGCTGCAACTGCGAGCCTCCGGCGCGGTGGCGGCGCGGGCGCGGAGCTTCGTCGTGGTGGCGGCGCCCATCGTCACCCTCGCCTTCGCGCTCGCCGGGGTGTGGCTGTGGCTCGGCATCGACGGCTATCGCATCGTCGCCGAGCCGTCGCACGGGGCGCTGCCCAATCCGCTCGCCAAGGAGGTGGTCCGCGCCCCCGGCGCCTGGCTCGACGTCTACGCGCGACTGCCGATCGCCGTCCTCGTGCCCGCCCTCGGGCTCGTCGGTCCGCTCGCCACGGCGCTCCTCGCCCGTGCCGCCCGCCCCGGCCTCGCCTTCGTCACCAGCGCCCTCGGCATGGTCGGCATCATCGGCACGGCGGGGATCTCGATGTTCCCCTTCGTCATGCCGTCGAGCCTCGATCCGCGCTCGAGCCTGACGGTGTGGGACGCCGCCTCCAGCCACCTCACCCTGACGGTGATGTTCTGGGCCGTGGTGATCTTCCTGCCGATCGTGCTCGGCTACACCGTGTGGTGCTACGCCCAGATGTGGGGGCGGGTGACCGCCGCCGAGATCGAAACCCGCGCCCATTCGGCCTACTGACCGAGGAGAACGGCTCATGTGGTACTTCGCCTGGATCCTCGGGGTCACCGCTGCCGCGGCGATCGGGGTCATCAACGTGATGTGGTACGAGTTCCAGGATGGGCTCGACCGCGACGGCTCGACCGACTGACACGCGTTCGCGCCTCGGCCGCCGGCAAGGGCGGCCGAGGCTCCTGCGCCGGAGCGGATCGTGCGCCCCGTGATCCGCTCCGGTCTCCTCGCTTCCGAGACACCGCCTTGACCGCACCCGCCCCGACGATCCCGTCCGCGCGAGCGGCGCTCCTCGTCTCGCTCGCCCCGGTCGTCGGGTGGCGCGCGGCGGGGGTGAGCGTCGCCGCCGCCGTCGCCGGCCTCGCCACGGTCGCCTTCGCCGCGGCGATCGCCCATCTCGTCGACGCCGTCATCTTCCACGGCGCCACCGTCGGCGACCTCGCCGCGCCGCTGGGTCTCCTCGCCGGCCTCGCCTGCCTCCGCGCCGGCGCGACCTGGACCTTCGACCACCTCGGCTTCGAGGCCGCCGCCCGGGTGCGGCGCCACCTCCTGGCGCGGCTCCTCGACCGCCTCCGCGACCTCGGCCCGGTCCGCCTCGCCGACCGCTACCCCGGCACGGTCGTCGCCACGCTCACCGAGGCGGTCGACGGCGTCGCGCCGCTGTGGCGGTCGTGGCAACCGGCGGCGACCCGCGCCGTCGTGGTGCCGCTCGCCGTGCTCGCCGTCGTGGCGCTCGCCGATCGGCTCGCCGCCGTGCTGCTCTTCATCGCCCTGCCGCTGCTGGTCTGGCTCGCCGTCCTCGCCGGGCGCGGCGCCGAGGAGGCGAGCGGCCGCGCCTGGGCGAGCCTCGCCCGCCTCGGCGGCCATCTCCTCGACCAGATCCGCGGCCTACCCGAGACCCGCCTCGCCGGCACCGCCGACCGGGCGATCGCGGCGGTCGCGGCGAGCGCCACCGCCTATGGCCGCGAGACCATGGCGGTGCTGCGCCTCGCCTTCCTCTCGGCGCTGGTGCTGGAATTCGTCGCCACCGGCGCCATCGCCGGGGTGGCGATCGCCGTCGGCTTCCGCCTGATGTGGGGCAGCCTCGACTTCGCCACCGGCTTCCTGGTGCTGATGCTCGCCCCGGAGTTCTTCGCGCCGCTGCGCGATATCGGCGTGCGCCGCCACGCCCGGATCGAGGCCCACGCCGCCCTCGACGCCATCGCCGATCTCCTCGCCGATGCCGGCGACCGCGCCGCCGACGGCAGCGAGCCGGCGCCGTCCGGCCCGCTGGCGCTGCGCTTCGAGGGCGTCCGCGTCGTCCATTCCGACGGCCGCGTCGCGCTCGAGGGCTTCGATCTCGACGTCGCCGCCGGCGAGCATGTCGCCCTGGTCGGGCGCTCAGGGGCGGGCAAGAGCACCGTCTTCGCCCTCCTCGCCGGCTTCCTCGAGCCGACCGCCGGCCGCATTCTCGTCGACGGCCGGCCGCTCGCGGCGATCGACCGGCGCACCTGGCGCGCGGGCCTCGTCCATCTGCCGCAGACCCCGGCCTTCTTCGAGGGCAGCATCGCCGACGCCGTCGCGATGGGCCGCCCGCCGCCTTCCGGCGATCGCGCCCGGGACGTCGCCCGGGCGCTGGCCGTCGCCGGGGCCGACTTCGTCGAGCGCCTGCCGGCCGGCGCCGAGACGGCCCTCGGCGAGCGTGGCCGCGACGTCTCCGGCGGCGAGGCGCAGCGCCTCGCCCTGGCGCGCGCCGCCTATGCGCCCGGCCCGCTCGTCCTCTTCGACGAACCGACCGCCCATCTCGACGCCGAGACCGAGCGACGGCTCGTCGCGGCGATCGCCGATCTGGCGCGCGGCCGCACCGCCCTCACCATCGCCCACCGGCTCGACACGCTCGCGACCGTCGACCGGGTCGTGGTGCTCGAGGGCGGCCGCGTCGTGGCGAGCGGGCCACCGGCGGAGATCCTGCCGCGGCTTCGCGCCGACGCCATGACGGGAGAGGAGGCGCACGATGGGTGATCTCCTCCGCCTCGTCCGCCTGTGGCGCGGTGCGGCGCCCTGGCTCGCCCTCGCCTTCGCCGTGTCGTTGATCACCACCCTCGCCGATCTGGCGCTGATGGCGACCGCCGGCTGGTTCGTCACCGCCATGGCGGCGGCCGGGCTCGCCCACGCCACGATGAACTACTTCACCCCCTCGGCGATCATCCGCTTCTCCGCCATCCTGCGCACCGGCGGGCGCTGGGCCGACCGGGTGCTCGGCCACGAGGCGACCTTCCGCCTCCTCGCCCTCACCCGCACCGAACTCTTCCGCCGCCTCGCGGCGATCGCCCCGGCCGGGCTCGACGAGCTGCGCTCGGCCGAGGTCGCCGGCCGGCTGAAGCTCGACGTCGACCGGCTCGAACTCGTCTTCCTGCGCCTCGTCGTGCCGCTCGGCGTCGCCGCGATCGTCGCCGTCGGGGTGGTGGTCGCGGTGGCGCTGTGGGCCGGGGCGGCGCCGGGGATCGCGGTCGCGGCCCTCCTCGGCCTCGGCGGCCTCGCCCTGCCCTTCCTCGCCGCCCGCGCCGCCGCCGATGCCGGCCGCCGCGAGACCGCGGCCGCGACCGTCCTCCGGCGCGGCGTCTCCGACCATCTCGACGGGCTCGCCACCCTGCTCCTCACCGGCGACGAACGCCGCCGCGCCGCCGACCTCGTCGCGCGGCTCGACGCCCGTCTCGCCGACGAACGCCGGGTGGCGCGCGCCGACACGCTCGGGCGGGTCGGCCAGGGCCTCGCCCGCGACGCCGCCCTCGGGCTCTTCGTCGTGCTGGCGGCGGTGGCGCTCGGGCGTGGCGATCTCGCCGGGCCCGATCTCACCGCCCTGCTGCTGGTCGTCGCCGCCGCCTTCGAGGCGACGACGCCGGTGGCGGTCGCCGCCGCCGCGCTGCCCGGCATGCTCGCCGCCCTGCGCCGGCTCTTCGCGCTCGCCGACCGTCCGCCGCCGGTCGCCGATCCGCCGAGGCCGCGACCCTTGCCCGAACGCTTCGATCTCGACGCCCGGGCGCTTGTCGTCCGCCGCCCCGGGCGATCGGCGCCGGTGCTGGCCGGGGTCGATCTCCACCTGCCGCAGGGCGCGGTCGAGGTGATCTCGCGGCCGAGCGGTTGGGGCAAGTCGACGCTCGCCGACCTCCTGGTGCGGGCGCGCGATCCCGACGAAGGCGAGATCCGCCTCGGCGGCGTCGCCCTCGCCGATCTCGCCCTCGCGGATCTGCGCCGCGTCGTCGCGGTGATGCCGCAGCGCCCGCATCTCTTTGCCGCCTCGATCGCCGAGAACCTCAGGGCGGTCGCGCCCGGCGCGAGCGATGCCGACCTCGCCGCCGCCCTCGCCGACGCCGGGCTCGCGGCGACGATCGCGGCGATGCCGGCCGGTCTTTCCACCTTCGTCGGCCCCGGCGGGGCGAAACTCTCCGGCGGCGAGATCCGCCGGCTGGCGCTCGCCCGCCTGCTCTTGCGCGCCGAGGCCCGCGTCCTCGTCCTCGACGAGCCGACCGAGGGCCTCGACGCGGCGACGGCGCGCGCCGTCATGGACGCCGTCGAGCGCCACCGCGCCGGCCGCAGCCTGCTGATCTTCTCGCATGCCGCCGATGTCGCGCGTCGGCGCGCCGACCCGTGATTGGCAATGCGCCCGGATCGGTTGCGGAGGGGGCGCCGACCGGCCTAGCATGAGGCATGACGTCTCCCGCCTCGGACGCTCCCGCTCCGGTTCGGCCGCGCTTCGCCGGCCTGTCGCGGCGCATCTACGTCGTCTTCCTCCTGGTGGCGGTGATCCCCACCGGGATCGCCGGTCTCATCGGCATCACGCGATCGCAGTCGGCGCTGAAACAGGAGACGCTGCGCAATCTCGAGCAGGAGGTGGCGGTGCGCACCTCCGGCGTCGGTCGCTTCTTCGATCAGTTCGCCTCCGAGCTCCTCAATCTCGGCGCCTCGCGCTCGCTCGGCGAATTGGTCGAGGCGCGCCGCCGCGGCGACGCCGGCGAGATCGAGCAGGCCGTCCTGCAATTGGAGAAGGACTACACCGTCCTCGCCCGCTACTACCCGCACTTCTACTACATCCGCTTCATCGGCCTCGATGGGCGCGAGATGATGCGGGTGAAGCGCCGCGGTGACAGCGTCTTCTCCATACCGCACGATCAGTTACAGGACAAATCCGAGCGCTACTACTTCCACGACGCGCTGAAATACGCACCTGGCGAGATCTACGTCTCGCCGATGGATCTCAACATCGAATACGGCAAGGTCGAACAGCCCGAACATCCGGTGGTGCGCCTCGCCACCCCGATCGCCGATCGCGACGGCGGCGTCGCCGGGTTGCTGGTCGCCAATCTCCATGCCGCGGTGCTGCTCGAACAGCTCCAGGAGATGGCGGCGGCGCGCGCCGGAACCGCCTATCTGATCGACCGCGCCGGCTCCTACCTCGCCCGCTCGAGCGATGCGCCCGCCGGTGCCGACGAGGAGCGCAGCGCCTTCCACATGTTGCCGATCGATCGGCTGGCGGAGCGCTGGGACCGGGCGACCGTCGCCAGCATCCTGGCGAGCGCGTCGGGCACCCGCTCGGTCGCCGGCCGCCTCGTCACCCATGCCACGGTGGCGACGCCGCGCGGCGGCGGCTCGGGGCCCGGCCGTGACGGCCAGTGGCTGATCGCCATGGACGTGCCCGAGCGCGACCTGTTCTTCGCCGTCGCCGATCTCCACGGCCTCTATGCCGTGCTGGTCGCGGCGCTGCTCGTCACCGCCGCCGGCGGCTATGCCCTGTCGCGCCATCTGCTCGGGCCGCTCGACCGGCTGACTCGACAGGCGCAGGCGCTGGCCGGCGGCGATCTCACTCGGCGGGTCGAGATCGGCGGGCGCGACGAGATCGCCGCGCTCGGCGCCCAGTTCAACCGCATGGCCGAGCAGTTGCAGGCGATGGTCGCCTCGCTCGCCGCCCAGCGCGACCGGCTCGAGGACGACGTCCGCGCCCGCACCCGCGATCTCGATCACGATCGCGCCTTCCTCGCCGCGGTGATCGAGAACAGCGCCGACGGCATCCTGGCGATCGACGAGGCCGGGCGGGTGACGCTCGCCAACCCGGCGGCGCTGAAGCTCCTCGGCATCGACGGCGACCCGGTCGGCGAGGCGATCGTCCGCTGGTGCCACGGCTGGCCGGAGACGGCGCGGGCGGCCGGCGAGACCGGCGAGTTGCGGCGCTCGATGACCATGGGCGCCGGCCAGTTCGCGCTGGCGGTGCGCGCCCTCGACGGCGACGGCGGCTACATCGTGGTGCTACGCGACGTCGGCGAGGAACGTCGGCTCGAGGCCGAGCGGCGCGAACTCGACCACCAGATGTTCCAGATGGACAAGCTGACGACGCTGGGCGAATTGTCGATGGGCCTCGCCCACGAGATCGGCAACCCGCTCGCCGGCATGAAGGCGGTCGCCCAGGCCTTGCAGCATCGCCGCGACATCACCCCGCCGGCCCGCGTCGTGCTCGCCCGCCTCGAGGCGGAGGTCGACCGGCTCGCCCGCTTCCTGCGCACCTTCGACGGCTTCGCCGCGCCGCCGACCTGCCGGCCGGAACCCTGCGCCCTCGCCGACGTGCTCGAGGACGTGCTGTTCTGGACCGCCAAGGAGGCGCGCAGCCACGGCGTGGCGATCGCCGTCGACGGGGTCGAGACCCTGCCGCGGCTCCACGCCGACCCCAACCAGTTGAAGCAACTGCTGCTCAATCTGGTGATCAACGCGGTGCGCGCCATGCCCGAGGGCGGGCGCCTGACCATCACCGCCGGCGCCGACGACGGACCTCGCGTCCGTATCGACGTCGCCGACACCGGTCGCGGCATCGCGCCCGACGTGCTGCCGCACATCTTCGAGCCCTTCTTCACCACCCGCGCCGACGGCTCCGGCCTGGGGCTCGCCATCGTCCGCAAGATCGTCGACGAGCACGGCGCCCGCATCGCGGTGGCGAGCGAGGAAGGCGTCGGCACCACCTTCACCCTCTTCTGGCCGATCGCCTCGGCCGAGCCCGCCGCAGGTTTCCCCGCATGAGCGAACCGATCCTGATCGTCGAGGACGACACCACGCTGCGCCTCACCGTCGGCGAGTTCCTCACCGATCGCGGCCATGCCGTCGCCACCGCCGCGACTGCGGCCGAGGCGTTGGCGCTGGTGGGCAAGGCCAGCTACCGCCTATCCGGAGGTGCGCACCGCCGTCGCGGCCCTGCAGGCGGGCGCCTACGACTGGCTGTCCAAGCCGTTCGATCTCGACGATCTCGCCGAATTGGTGCGCCGCGCCCTCGAGACGCGCCGGCTCCGGCACGAGGTGGCGTGGCGCCGCGCCCAGGCACCGGCGCCGCGGCCCGCCGACGTCGTCGGCGTCAGCGAGGCCTTCACCGGGCTTCTCGACATGACCCGTCGGGTGGCGGCGGCCGGCCGCGTGCCGGTGCTGATCCGCGGCGAATCCGGCTCCGGCAAGGAGTACGTCGCCCGGTCGATCCACGATCTGTCGAACCGGGCCTCGGGGCCGTGGGTGACGCTCAACTGCGCGGCGCTGCCGGAGGGCCTGCTCGAGTCCGAGCTCTTCGGCCACGAGCGCGGCGCCTTCACCGACGCCCGCCAGACCAAGCGCGGCCTCATCGAACTGGCCGACGGCGGCGTCCTCTTCCTCGACGAGATCGGCGACCTCTCGCCGGCGTTGCAGCCCAAGCTGCTGCGGGTGCTGGAGACCGGCGCCTTCCGCCGGGTCGGCGGGCAGAAGGAACTGACGAGCGACGTCCGCTTCGTCGCCGCCACCCATCGCGATCTCGCGCGGATGGTGCGCGACGGCCGCTTCCGCGAGGATCTCTATTACCGGCTCAACGTCGCGGCGATCGACGTGCCGCCGCTCCGGGCGCGGCGCGCCGACATCCTGCCGCTCGCCCGCCACTTCCTGTCGCGGGTGGCGGCGGCGATGGATGTCGATCGGCTGACGCTCGGGGCCGAGACCCACGCCCTGCTCGAGCGCTACGCCTGGCCCGGCAACGTCCGCGAACTGCGCAACGTCATGGAGCGCGCCGCCATCCTCGCCGACGACGGGGTGATCGGCCGGCGCCAGCTGCCGCCGGAGATCTCCGGCGCGGTCGAGCCGACCACCTCCTACACGGTGCTGACCCGCGACGACGGCACCCCGGTGAGCCTCGCCGAGGCGGAAGCGGCGCATGCCCGCGCCGTGGTCGCCTGGGCCGGCGGCAACAAGACGCGCGCCGCCGAGGTGCTCGACATCAGTCGCATGACGCTGCGCGCCAAGCTCGCCGAGACGAGCGCCGACGAGCCCTGATACCGAACTGTCGAAGTTGCGACCTTTTCGAAACTTCGACAGCGAAGGCAGCCCCGAACCGGCGTCGGCCGGTCAGGCCGTGATGCTCACGATGCTCGGACTGGTCCGAAGATCGTGAGCCCAGTATGAGGCGGCCAGAAATTGGCCGACGCCCCTCTCGGGAGCGGCCAGAAGGCGGCCGATCGGGCCCGTGGCACACCCGGCCACCCTCTGATTTCGAAGGACTTTTCGCGCTGGTACGCGCCTTGCCCCTCTGCCTGCGACGGACGACGCCGCGGGTGTCGTCGCGAATGACGAGCAGGGGACGTGACATGAGAAACTTGTTGACGCGGCAATGGTCCTTCTTCTGGGCCGGCGTCGCCTTCGGCGTGGCGCAGATCGTCTACATGGTGGCGCTGTGGATCCACTCCGCCAAGCCGGGCCAGCTCGGCACGCTGACGCCGATCACGGTGACGACCGATCTCGGCGCGATGTTCCGATCGATGGAGGTGGGCGTCTATCACCTCTTCGCCCTGCCCGACTTCCAGCTCTACGGCCTGTCCAACGCGGCCGGTCAGCCGGTCGCCGGCGGCGCCTTCGCGCCCGGTGTCGGCTGGCAGATCCTCGGCATGATCCTCGGCGGGCTGATCGTCGCGCTGCTCGAGAAGGAGAGCCGGGTCTGGGTCAAGTACTCCGCGCGGGTGTTGTGGGTCGCCTTCTTCGGCGGCATGCTGTTCTCCTACGGCACGCGGCTCGCCGGTGGTTGCACCCTCAACCACCTCCTCGGCGGCATGCCCCTGATGAGCATCCACTCCTTCGTGACCGTGCTCTTCATGGCGATCGGCGGCGCGCTCGGCTTCCCCGTCATGGAGAAGCTCGAGCTCGCCAAGTACTTCAAGCATCAGGAGACGCGCTCCTATTGCGAGGCCAATCGCGGCGACGCCGGCGAGACCGTCTGCTACGATCCGGCCTATCGTCCGACCCGCCGGCCGATCTTCTGGTTGAGCCTCACCTTCGTGCTCGCCTTCGTCGGCTTCTCGCTGTGGGGCGGTCTGGTCGATCCGGAGTGGATGCAGCACCTCGACAAGAAGGGCAATCTCGCCTCGGTCGGCAAGTCGCTCGCCAACGTCGGCCTCGCCTATGCGGTGATCACGCTGATCGCCGGCGTGGTGGCGGGCTTCGGCCTGTCGAAGAGCGGCTTCGGCACCGAATGCGCCCTGGTCAGCCTCGAAGTCGCCGGCGCCATGCGCAGGAACGACGGCAAGTTCGCGGCGATGGGCGTGCCGCGCATCACCCGCACCCTGATGCGCGGCTATCTGCCGATCATCGGCGTCACCGCCTCGTGGGTTCTGGTCGCCGGCTTCGTCTGGCTGATGTGGGTCGCCGGCATCGCCAAGCCCGGCTTCGAGGGCGGCCTCAAGGAACAGCTCACCCTCGGCAACGTCTTCGGCGGCCTGTTGATCGGCCTCGGAGCGGTGCTGCTGATCGGCTGCGAGATCCGCTCCTACATGCGCGTCGGCCTCGGCTATCTCAACACCTGGGTCGGCATGATCGGCTTTGCCGTCGGCTATCTGCCCTTCACGCTCGCCTACAAGGGGCACATGACCTTCCTCGAGCAGAACCGCTGGGTCGAAACCTACAAGATCTACCAGTGGGCCTTCCCGGACAACGTGGCGGCGCAGCAGGCGATGCTCGGCGTCTGGGTGCTGATGCTCGCCGGCTTCCTGTGGGCGCTGGTGCGCATGGGTAGCCGCAACACCGGCGCCGCCCCGGCCGAGATCCTCGGCCTATCGACCGAGGACCTCCAGCTCGGCCTCGACGCGGCGGCCAAGACCGGCCGTGGCCCGGTCGCGGACGTCGGCGCCCCCGCCCCGGTGCCGATGGCTGCGCTGGCGACGGCCTGATCCGCGCTGCCGTACCTCGCCGCCCGCCCGAGCGACCCTCGGGCGGGCGGTCGTCGTCTCGAAGTGCCCGTCGCGCGGCTCGACACCTCGGCGCCGACCGTCACCCCACCTGCGCCCGAGGCGCCCGCCCCAGGACGACGAGCGCCACGGCGGCGAGCGCCAGCGGCACGAAGGAGGTGATCAGCACCATGGTCCAGCCCGAGGTCGCGAGCAGGGTGCCCGACGACAGCGAGCCGACGGTCATGGTGCCGAAGACCAGAAAGTCGTTGAGCGACTGGACCCGCGTCCGCTCCTCCGGGCGGTGGCATTCGAGCACCAGCGCCGAGGCGCCGACGAAGCCGAAGTTCCAACCGATGCCGAGCAGGATCAGCATCCCCCAGAAATGCATGACCTCGATGCCCATCAGCCCGGCGCCGGCCGCAAGCCCGATCAGGACGAGGCCGACGGCGACGATCGGCACCGTGCCGAAGCGGCCGATCAGCCGTCCGGTGACGAAGCCCGGCGCGTACATGGCGATGATGTGCCATTGCAGACCCAGATTGGCCGTCTCCTGCGGCAGGCCGCACAGCCGCATCGCCAGGGGCGCGGCGGTCATCAGGAAGTTCATGACCATGTAGGAGACGACGCCGCAGACGACGGCGATGACGAAGCGCGGCTGACGCGCGATCTCGCCGAGTGGCCGGCCGCCGGCGATCTCCTCGCGGCTCGGCATCGGGATATGGACACCGGCGAGCACCAGCGCCGAGAGCGCCGCGACGCCCGCCTGGGCGAGATGGGTGGCGGCGAAGAGATAGGGCGGCCACAGGTCCATCGTGTGGGTGACGAGCTGCGGCCCGATCACCCCGGCGAAGACCCCGCCGGCCATCACCAACGACATGGCGCGGGCCCGTCGTGCCGGTGGCGCGCAATCGGCGGCGGCGAAGCGGAACGACAGCACGACCGCGCCGTAGCCGCCGCCGAGGAAGGCCGACAGGCAATAGAGCCAGAAGGCGCCCTCGAGCACCGCCAGCATGGCGAAGAGCCCGGCGAGCACACCCGCTCCGGTTCCGACGAGGAAGGCGGCGCGGCGGCCGTGGTGGCGGGCGATCGCGCCCGCCGGTAGCGTGCAGACCGCCATGCCGACGACGAAAACCGAGATCGGCAGGGTGGAGAGCGCCTTGCTCGGCGCCAGGACGTCGCCGACGATCGAGCCCGTCGCATAGAACACGGCGGCATTGGCCCCGGCGAGTGCCTGAGCGATCGCCAATCGCGCCACGTCGGCGCTGCCGCCGGGGCGCTCCTCAATTCCGTCCGCCGACATCGCTTCCTCGGGTGTTGGTGAAACGTGGCGACCGCCGGAGCCGACGATCGAGCGTCCGAGCTAACAGAGCACGGTCATGAATGGAAATGGTATGATCTCGAGAACCGATGATCGGGGTCACGGGTGGGCAACCGCCACCATCCGGTGATCCGCCGGGAGATCGCGCGGCCAGGCCCCGCCGCCGCCCTCCTCGCCCATGTCGTCGGTAGCGGATCTAGATCGAATTCGCCGGTTTCGACGTTGCGGGTGGAACTGGCCCGGCAAGGAAGGGGTGAAGTCGGAATCTCGCGTGGAACCACCTTCGTTCCACGCCTTTGGACCCAAGCCCAGTTCGCCAGACCACCTCTTCCTCGCTCGATCAGATCGGCAAACATACCGGCAATTGTCGCGCTCGTAGTTGACATAAGCTTCATTTTTCAAAGATGATTTTCCGGCAACGAAAGCGGCAGAAAATGATTTCGACCTATCTCTTCGAACCCCTCGTTCCCGAGGATGCCAGGCATGTGCTGGCCGACCTCGCGACCGAACTCGTCGGCAAATCCAGCGGTCTCGCCGGTCGGCTCCACCCGGTCCTGCGCACCAGCATCGGCGACCTCGTCCGCTCGATGAACTGCTACTATTCGAACCTGATCGAAGGACACAACACCCATCCCGTCGACATCGACCGGGCGCTGAGTGGTGACTATTCGGCCGAGCCCGGTCGGCGGGATCTGCAACGCGAGGCGATCGCCCACATCGAGGTGCAGCGGCTCATCGACCGAGGAGAAGCTCCCTCCCCTCCCCTATCGACGGACTTCATCCTCTGGGTTCATCGGGAGTTCTGCAACCGGCTTCCCGATGATCTCCTGTGGGTGGACAATCCCGACACCGGTGAACGCGTACCCGTCGTACCGGGAGAGTTTCGGCGCGTCCATGTTCAGGTCGGCCGGCACATCCCTCCCGGCGGTGACGAGATCGCACCCTTTCTGGCAAGGCTCGTCGATGCCTATGCCCCGGGCCGCCTGTCGAAGATCCAACGGATCACCGCGGTCGCCGCTTCGCATCACCGGCTGCTCTGGGTTCATCCGTTCCTGGATGGCAATGGACGTGTCACCCGGCTTCTGTCTCATGCGCACTTCCGAGAACTCGGCGTCGGATCCGAGCTCTGGTCGATTTCCCGCGGGCTGGCGCGACAGGTCGATCGCTACAAGGCCAAGCTCATGGGAGCCGACGAACCCCGCCGAGGGGATCTCGACGGACGAGGCAATCTGACCCTCGCGGGCCTCGAGGCATTCTGCGCCTTCTTCCTGGAGACCAGTCTCGACCAGGTCGCCTTCATGGAAGGCCTGCTGGATCTCGACGGTCTCCTGCGACGGATGGAAATCTGGTGCGAGGAGGAAATCCGCGCCAAGACCCTTCACCGAGGCTCCTGGTCGTTGCTCCGCGAAGCCGTCGTCATGGGCGAGTTCCCCAGAGGGCGCGCCGTCTTGATCACCGGCTACGAGGAACGCCAGTCCCGCACCGTTCTGACGCAGCTTCTGGCTCGCGGCCTCTTGGTCTCCGACGGCCCCCGAGCGGCCGTCCGGCTCGGATTTCCCATCGACGTGGTGGAGCGCTGGTTTCCCAAGCTCTATCCTGGTCTGTGAACGGCCGTCGCCACGACGATGGAGAACGCCAGTGTCCCGTGCCGATGACATCGCGCGCATTCGGATCGTGCTTCTCGACGTCACGCCGCAGATCTGGCGAACGATCGAGGTTCCTTCGACCGTCAGTCTGCGTGGCCTGCACGACGCGATCCAGGCCGTCGTCCCCTTCGACAATCGTCATCTCTTCCTGTTCGAGATCGGCGACCGCCGCTACGGCATCCCCGACCGAGAGTGGGGTGACGACACACGGGACGCCAAGAACATCAGGATCGGAGCCTTGATCGACCGAGGAGTGATCGAGTTCACCTACACCTACGACTTCGGGGACGATTGGCGGTTTCACCTCAAGATCGAGGAGGTTCTGCCGTTCGTCGAAGGAACGAGTTACCCCCGTCTCGTCGGTGGCGCTCGACGAGGACCGCCGGAAGATGTAGGCGGGTTTCCCGGTTTCGAAGAGTTCCTCTCCGCCATGGGGGATCCGACCCACGAGCGCCATGCCGAGCTGTCTCGCTGGTACGGCCGCCCCTTCGATCCCGAAGAGGTCGATCACCCGGAGATCACCGTTCGCCTGACCAAACTCGTCCGGCGACGCGAGATCGGCAAGGCATCCCACGCGAAGAACCGCAACAAGCAAACCACACCACGAGTTCCCTGACCGGATGAACCGTGAATTCTCTGGCGGGCCGACGATCGAAACCTCCCATCGGAGCTCACCCGGCCCTCACGCCCTCGCCTTTTCGCGCTTCCTGCTGCCGATCAGTGCCATCAGCATCGGGCCGAGGCTGAAGCCGCCCTCTTCCGCTTTGCGCGTCAGACTGCGCAGATAGCCGCCGGCCGACGCGATCATCGCGTGGCGTTGCAGGATCGCCGCGACGACGACCGCCGCCTGAACCTCGCCGAGGATCCCCCTCGCCTCCTCCCAGGCGCTCGGCGAAATTCCCAACATCGGCCGCACCACGGCCGCCGTCGCAAGGAAGTCACGCCAGTTGGAAATGCCGTCTCGGGCATAGTCGACGATGTCGGGACAGGCCTGGAGCACCATCCCCAAGGGGAAGGCGCCCTCCACGGGTCTGAGCGCAAGCGGTTCGATCTCTGCCCTCGCCGCCCTCACTTCTTGGAAGCGAGGTTCAAGTTCAGTAGAGGGGTGTGGGTTTGAATTCTGTATGTGGCGCTCAATTTGAGACTCATCGGCGCTCGGATTTTCGTCTTTTCCATGCATTTCCAACAGCATGAACACATCGTCGGCGAGCGTCGACAGATCCTCGGCGATCCCTTCGAGCTCGGTGAGCCCGGCATTGCGCGGAATGCCCTCGACGATCGAGCGGAAATGAGCGTGGACCTCGCTCCAGTCGGCCGGCCCTCTGCCCTCTCGGCGCGTCGCGACACCCTCCTCGAGACCGGTGGCGATCATCTTGGCGATGTCGCGGCGGCAGATGGTGATGCGCTCGCGCGCCAGCCGCAGCGCCCGATCGGCGGCGCGGACGTCCTCGGCCAGGCTCTCGATCTCTTCGGCGCGGGCGACGAGCGGCGTCAGATCGAAGCCGAAGGCCTGATCGATCTCGCCCCCCTCCCCTTTGCGGGCGTAGCGCTTGCCGTTGGGGCTGTCGCGGCGCACGACGAGACCGGCGTCGACCAGGCCGGCGATGTGACGGCGCAGGGTCGCCGGCGCCATGCCGTGGGCCCGGAGCGCCAACTGCCGGTTCGACGGCCACACCACGAGTTTGTCGCCCGACAGCGTCGTCTCGGGGTGGAAGCTCAGCAGCGCGTCGAGCACCGCCAGCGCCCGCTCGGAGACCCCGAGCCTGGCTTTGGCGGTACAGATCGAACGGAAGACCTCCCACTTGTGGACGACCTTCTCGGGGGCTCGCGCCTCCGCCTTGGACTGCGCTGCCACATGGGCAAGCGTCAGCGATCGCCCGCCGAATGGCGTGCGGGACTGATAGGGCTGCATGGGTCTTTGCCTTCGTTCGGGCAAAGAAAACCTGCTCGCCGAAACGGCGCGAAAAACGCTTGACGGTGATTCGCGGAGGTGCGATTCTCAAGCTTGCTAGGACTTTGAGAGAGGCTTCCGCGACGGCGACGTTTCGGTGGCCTTTTTCTTTTGCCTGTTAATCTCCGTTGGAATTGAGGTGGCTTGCGCTCTCGAACTCCTGATACAGGCGTTCGAGATTCTGCTCGAGAAAATCGCCGAAGGCTCGGGCGTTGTCGGCCCGGAGCGTCAACGAGAATCCTCTCGAATCTGTGCGAATTTTCGCTTTGGGACCTCCATTCGGATGCCAGTTGCGAACAACCGGCGCCGTCGACGCGGCTTTGGTCGCGACCGGAGCCGCCGACTTCTCCAGCAGCTGAAACCGCCCGTCCCCATCCGCGGACACGTACCGGTCTTCGTTGACCAACTGCTCGGCCGCCGACCGAAACGAGAGATCATCCATCCGCGCGGCCAACTCGTGCCACCGATCTCGGCCGACACCGTGCGCGTTTCTCAATGTATCGAGGACGGTCGGGGGAATTCGCGCACTGAGGGACAACATCTTCGAAACGGTCGTCTTGTCGGCATTGAGTGCCGCCATGATCGTTTCTCTATCGAAGCCTCGCACCTCCATGCTCCGCGCAAACAACGCTCGTTCGATGAAGGACAGATCGGCCCGAGCCGCATTTTCCTGTCCTTGGGCGACGACATGATCGCGATCACTCAGCACCTTGACGACCGCGCGCACCGGGCGTCCGAGCTGAGCGGCTACGCGAAGGCGGCGGTGTCCAAAGGCGATTTGATACATCCCCGCCTTCTCGGGGTGAGGCCTGACGAGAATCGGAGAGTCTTGCCCACGCGTGCGGATTGCTTCCAACAAGGCGTAGAACTCATCGTCGTCCTGACGGACGCGATCGGAAATGAACGATGCCTCGACGATCGAAGGATCGAGTTCGACGATCACTTCCCCTTCGACGAGCCTCTTCTCAATCTCGCTGGCGGCGGCGGCCTTTGCTGCCAACGCATCGATCGTTCGCGTGACGGCTCCGAGCGCTCCCTTGTGGCGGAGGTGTCCTTCGGCAGGCGAGGGGGACTCGACACCGCTCGCTTCGTCGGTCAAAAGCGCCTTCTTCGCGTCGCCCATGACCCCCGCCAAGATATTCTTGCGTGCCAAGGCTCACCCCTCCCACGTCCACATCGAGAGTTTACCGCGGTAAACTCTCGGCCCCACCCGTCTGGATGAGACCCTTCGCGTCACGGAGTTTACTGCGGTAAACCGTGCCCGATCGCTCATCCTCGCCCCCAAGCCGCATGAATGAGATCGACGATCTCGCCGTTGACCGCCTCCATCGCCTCCATCGCTCGATCGTAGGTGCTACGGGTGAAGGAGCTCCGATCGACCTCGTAGAGTGTCTGGTTCGTCATCGCGGCGTCGGAGATCGCTACGCTGCGGACCATCGGATTGGTCAGGACGAGGTTTTTGAACAGAGATCGCATGAAGGCGACCATCTGAGTTTGAGGCCCATCCTGAGGGTCATAGCGAGTGATCAAGTAACGGAGCCAATCGAGATTCATGTTCCCGCCGGCCTCTTTCAGAGTGCTCAGCACCTCCCCCATCATCTGCAGAAACTGGCACATCGACATCACGTCGAGCATCTGCGGATGCACCGTGATGAGGACCGCGGTTGCCCCGCAAATCGCGCTCATCGTCAGGAACCCGAGCTGCGGCGGACAATCGATGACGACCACATCGTACTGATCGGCCACCGACACCAACGCATCATCCAGTCGGGCGAAAAAAATCCGGCCATATTCTTCGGACCGCCCTTGCGCGAGCACCCTGGGCGTATCGTGCTCGAACTCCATCAGCTCGAGATTTCCAGGCACGAGATCCAGGTTCGGGAAATTCGTCTTCCGAATGATCTCCTGCAGAGGCCGCCGCTCGTCGTCGTATCGAATGGCACCGAAGAGCGTTTCGTTTTCACCGACGTCGAACTCGGGTTGGACACCATGGATCGCCGACAGCGAAGCCTGCGGATCGAGATCGACTGCCAGGACACGGTGACCAGTCAGCGCCAAATGCTGAGAAAGGTGCGCCGCTGTCGTCGTCTTTCCCGACCCACCTTTGAAATTGACGACGGCAATGATCTGAAGATGCTCTCCAGCCCGCCGATGAGGCACGTAGCGCGTCCCAGTCCGTGCGTTCTGTTCGAGAAACCGGCGCATTTCTTCGATCTGCGCCGCCGTGTAGGAACGGCGCCCGGAGGGAGTGACCTGCGGCTGAGGTCCCTTGCCTTCGAGCGAGAGATTACGAAGGTAGCCGCTGGTCACGCCGAGAAACTTGGCGGCTTCGCCGAGTTGGAACTCCCGTAGGCCCTTCTGAGCCGTCGGGGGAAACATCTCGACGCGATGTCGTTTGAGCCGTTCGGACAGCTCTTCCGCTTGTTCGATGATGAGCCGATCGACGGCGTCGATTGCCATGTTTCCCACCACGCCCAGGTTCAACAAGTTTGTCAAAATGCGATTTCGACCGCCAACGGCAGATCTAATCGCACTTAGATGCCGATTCTTGACCTCTGGCAAGAAAATTAGGGTAAACAAAATCTTAACGGCCCGCGCGTACAACACCAGATGTGGATTGCCTTCCGCACGAACCGAACGGTCCGTCGAACTGTCGCACCCACCCAATTGCCCACCAAAACTGCTATCCCTTGCCCAGAGCGCTCTTTCACCCACAGATACCTTCGTCTCGAACCATCGCCGCCGCGAGCCCCCGGCCCCATGCCCGACACCCCGCACCGCATCACAGACGCCGACCGCGCCGTCGCGGCCCGCCTCCGGCACCATCGCCAAGCACGCCGGCTCACGCAGAGGGGCCTTGCGGCGCTCACGGGCGATACCGAGCGGGCCATCTCGTTTTACGAGCGCGCGACAACACGGGTCTCGGCGCGCAAACTGATCAACCTCGCCCGGGCGCTGGAGATCCCGATCGCATGGCTCTGCGCAGACGTCGACGAGGAGGCATACGTCATCCTCGACCCGGCAATCGATGACGAGGAGGCAGCCCTTCGGCGCTTCCTCGAGACCCGTGAAGGGTGGGAGCTCAACCGAGCCTTCAACCGCATCGCCAGCTCGGCCAAGCGAGCGCTGATCCTCCGACTGGTGGAAGGCCTCGCCGACGAGCAGGACGACTGAGCGATCGCCGACGGTCATGGTTTGCCTCCCTGCCGCGGAGGCCGCTCACCTCTCTGCCGCGACAGCAACTGCCGCCGCTTCGACATCTCGGATCCGGCCCCCTCGATTGCTCTCCCAGTCGCGCCCGTCACGGCTGCCGTCCGCGTCGGCAGCCAACCACCGAACCCGGACGCGACGTGAGCCGCGCCGTCACGTCGGTGGACGAGATGCGTGTCGACCCAACTCATGACGAGTTCCGGCACCTGGCCGATGAAGGCCGAACTGAAGGTGAGGAGCGTGAAGAGGAGCCCCGAGTAGACGACGAGACCGCCGAGCCCGACGATGATGGTGCCGGGGCCGTCTGGCGAGAGCGCCGCCAGCGCCCCGCGGAAGAACAGGTTGGCGATGTCGAGCCCGACGCGGAGCACGAGCAGCGAGACGAGGAGGCCGATCACGATCAGGAACGGCCGGATCAGGATGCCGAGCAGGAACATGTAGCCGGTCATGTTCCCGGCGAAGAGACCCGGCGAGCGCGTCGGCGCGAACTTGTCGAGAAGCCAGAGGGGGACGGCGACCATGGCCTCGGCGATGACCAGGAACCAGTTGAGCACGGCGAACAGAAACTGGATCACGAACAGGAAGGGGCCGACCCCCGACAGCAGGAAGCCGGGAACGATGAAGCACCACATGGCTGCCCAGGAGAGGGCGGAGAGGCCGCCGGCGACGACGCTGCCGACACCGCCCGTCACGGTTTCGACGAGCTTGCCCGCGGCACTGGCGAGACCGAACCCGGCGGCCGTCTTGGCGAAGACATGGCCCGTCGCCTGGATCTCGACGACCGGGTCCTTCCATGTGCTCGATTCCGCAGTCGCGAGCTGCCGCAGGATCGTCTGATAGGCGGAGGCGACCCAGCCGGCGACCGACCAGGACGAGGACTGATCGGCGGCGGCCGCGTCGGAGGCGACCGGCACCGGCGCGGCTTGCGCGAAGCTGTCGTAATAGGCGTCGAAGCTGCGGGCGTAGGGGTAGACGTCCTGCATCTTGTCGACGAGGGCCTGGTAGGCCGATCCCCAGCGACTGAAGAAGGAGATGCTGGTCGAGGGATCGGGCGGGTCGCGGTACTCGAAGTTGACCGCCTCCGTCATGGTCGAGAGCTTGGCGTAGGTCGCGACCATCGACCGTTGCCAGAGGATGGCGCCGAGCCAACCGTTGTCGGTGGCGTTGGAGAGATATTCCCGTTCGGCCGCCTGCACCTCGGCGGCATTGCTCTGGAGAGCCGAGGCGAGCGCCGACGAGACGGTCGCCGTGGCGCTTTCGACCGCCGTCTTGACGCTCTCGCGGATGGCGGTGCCGTCGCGCGCGGAATTGACGATGCGCTCGGCGTTGGCCGCAGCCGTGGAATCGATCGTCGACATGGCATTCTGAACGGCGGCGTTCTCGGCCTGCGACACGGCGGCGATCAGCCGATCCGACACGCCGGAGGAATCGGCATCGACCGTGGCGATGTCGAGGTTGCGGTACTGAACGACGCCGCAGGGCTCGGCGATGCCCCAATAGGACGTGGACGAGAAGCCGTAGACGGTCATGGTGTCGGTGGCGAAGACGGAATCGCCGGTGGTCGTCGTCGGGCCGGTCGCCGAGACCGTGCCGGTCACCCCGGAGAGACGATTGGCGTAGTCGTCCATCAGTTTGGCGCAGACGTAGCCGAGGGTGCGGGCGCGCAGAGCCTTGGCGATCTTGCCGCGCAGCGCATAGTCGGTGCCGTAGGTCCCGGTGGGGGCGGCGGAAGCGGACGAACCATACATACCGGCGAGCATGGTCGGAGCGACCTTGGCCCAGAGCGTGTCGCCACCACCCGATCCCCAGAGCGCCACCTGGATGACGAGGAGTTGGACGACCGAGAGGCCGCTCGAGACGGGGAGGGCGAGGATGGCACCGAGCCCGACGCGGAGAAGCGTGTAGCGGGTCTCGATCGACCGGCCGAAGATCTGGCCGTCGTTGGCGGTGTCGGCGACCATCGAATAGAGCAGGTAGCAGGCGACCAGCGTCGCGACGATCAGGCAAGCGACGTTGAAATACGCCAGCGCCGTCGTCAGCGGCCGCGTCTCACTGCAGGTCGTCGAGTTCCAGAGCGCATCGACGGTGCAGCCGAGCAGCTTCTTCAGATTGGCGAGCGCCAGATCGTCGGTGGTCGGGGTAAAGATCTGTTTCGAGGTCGTCTGAGCCGCTGCGGGGGAGGGGAGGGCGGCGAGGACGAAAAGGATGCCGAGACGGCGGAGACGGTCCATCAGAGATCGCCTCCGGCCTGAACGGCGACCATGGTCGCGAAGAGGGCGGCGAGGCGAGCCTGCTGCTCGGTCTGCGTCTGCCGCAACGTCAGGGAGATCGAACGGAGCCGAGCCAGTTCGACGAGAAGACCGTGTTCGGATTGACCGGCCAAACCCGCCGACCAGGCCTCGAAGCCGTCGCCGCCGCCATATTGCGCGATGAGCTGGTCGAGGGCGACGAAGGCGCCGACATCGGTGGTGCCGGTCTCGTGGGCGGCGGACGACGACATCGCCCGGACGGCATTGAGCGAGACGAGGGCAGGGGAGCGCAGGGCCTCGACGCGACGCGCGCGCATCAGCATGAGGTCGGCCGAGGCCTGCGGCATCGAGGCGTCCGGAAGGGGGAGGGGAAGGCCCGCGAGATGCTGGATGACGGCCTTGCGGGCGTCGTCGGAGGCGGAGGGATCGAACAGCGGCTCGGCATCGGTGAGGGAAGTCGTCGCCAACCTCGTCGCCGTCGCCGAAGCGACCGAGGTCGCCTTGCCGGGCGAGACGTCGACGTCGGTATAGAGCTTGCGGCCGGTCTCGCCGATGGTGGAGAGCGACTGGGTGACCGTCGCCGTGAGATTGACCGACGAACAGGTGTTCACGCCCTGGCCGGTCTCGAAGGAATATTGCTCCCGAGCATCGACGATCGCCTCGCGGCGCGTCTGCTCGCCGAGAGTGGTGGCGAGCGCCTCCTGCGACGACTTCACCATGGTCGCCTCGCGGCCGCCGTTGGTCGCGCCCTGGGCGGTGTTCACCTTGGCGGCCGAGAGCAGCATCTCGAGGGTAATGGCGCGCTGAGCCGACAGATCCGTCCCCATCAGGGTGACGCGCGCCTCGAGCGCGGTCTCGGCGGCCTGATGACCGGCGCGCCAGATGGCGTCGTTGACGCCACACCACCAGGCATGCGCCGGCAACGGCACGGCGATGATCGCGAAGGCGAAAGCTCCCACCTGCAGAAGACGGGGCATCGGGGGAGAGTTCGTCACTTCGGGCCTCCGGCTTCAGGCGAGGGCAGGCGAGCACCGACCTTGGCGTTGATCATTGCGAGAAGAAGGGTCGCCGCAGCCGTCTCGGTCCGGGCCCCTTTCTTCACCTGCAGGGCGAGGAGCGAGAGGTTGGCGGCTTCCATCCGGACGGCGTCCTGGAGGATGCCGCGCTGGTGATCGCCGGCGATCGAGGCGGCCCAGGTCTCGCCTCCGTCGTCGCCGACCCAATGTTTGCCGAGCGCCTTCGCCTGCTCGACGGGTCCACCGGTGGCGTTGTCGGCGGCGATGTCGGAGAGCACGACCGTGCCGACCGACTTCATCGCGTCGCGCTCGGCCTTGCCGAGACGATCGGCGTCGCCTCTCGCGGTTCCGCTCGGTCGGGTAGGGTCCTGCTTCTCCGGGGGACCGACGACGGCATTGATGAAGGCGGCGGCGGCCGCCGTGTCGCCCGTGAAGAGCGACGTCCCATCGGTGACGGTTCCCGAACGAACGGCAGCCGTCCAGGACGCGGGATCGCCGTATTTTCCGGGCTGCGAGACGACGCTCGCCGCAATCGTCTTGCGGGCGGCAGGCGCCGCGGCGATCGCCTGATAGAGGGTCACCGCCTTGGCATTCGAACCGCAGGGATCGTAGCCGACCGACTGGTAGCGGTGGGACGCCGCGGCGACGGCGAGATTGTTCGCCTGGGTGACGGCGGTCGAAGCGGTGGCACTCGCCGCCTGTTTGTGGGCGGTCGTGACCTGATCGCTCGCCGTCGCCGACTGGGCGGTGATCACCTTGAAGGCAGAGAGGAGCTGGTTGCGTTGCAGGAGTTCCTGGGCGATCAGCGCGCTCTCGGTCGTGTCGATGACGCCTTCGACCGCGGCCTGCAATTGCCCGGTGCGGACGTTGACGCGGGCTTCGACACCGGCGCAGGACTGAGCGAGGGTGGAAGTCGTACCAGCGAGTAGGGTCACGAAGGCGACGGCGGAAACGCGGCGAAGCATCAGTGGGTCTCCCTCTCGTCACCGGCGGTGCCGGCGGCGATCACCGTCATCAGGGCAGCGCGGGCACCGCTCAGAAGGGCGCCACCACGGCGGTTCTCGACGAGCCGGGTCTGGTCGACGGCGGTCGACGCCGCGGGTTCGATGGTCGGCAGCGGCGCGACCACGTCGAGGAAGTCGCCGGCGGTCGTGATCTCCTCGGCGCCGTAGTTGCGCGAATAGAGCCAGAGGCTCGCGTCGGCATCGCCGGCGCCATAGCCGCCGGTGCCCGTACAGACACCGGCCGTCCGCTCCGCCTCGGAGCAATAGAGGGTCTTCCTGAGATCGAGCGAGGCCCTGAGACGGGCGGCGCCGTCGCCACCCGATTGCAGCCAGGACCGGTCGGCGGTCCCGAAGGCCGCCATCACCGTGGCGGCGGAGGCGCCGGCATCCCGCTCATCGGTCAGCCCGAGCGACACCGTGCAGGCGGCATAGCCGGTGCCAGTCTCATAGGAATAGTCGTGCCGGGCCTTGGCGACGAGGAGCCCCTGACGGGTCGCCGCGACGGTCGAAGCCGCGGCGCTCGCACTCGATTTCACGGCCGTCGCCGTCTGATCGGCCGTGGTCGTCGCCTGCGACGCATCGACCCTCAATCCCGACAGCAGCCGGACGAGCGAGGCGTACCAGACGGCGGTGATCGGCGAGGTCTGGGCGATCGCCGGCAACGACGGACAGACGAGCATTCCGGCGAGGAGAAGGGAGGCACGTTTCATGGGGCGGAGGCCGAAGAGGGGAGGGCGGTGACGAGGACCAGTTCGGCGAGCGAAGCATCCAGCGCCGATTGGTGATCGAGGGTGCCGGCGACGAGAGACGTCGCCGACTGTTTGGCGAGGCTGATCCAGAGCGAGCGGATCGGTTGCTCGGCCGACTTGAAGGCGTAGTCCTCGGTCCCGGCGATCGTGGCATCACCGGCGACCGCGCTCTCCCGCGAACGCGTCTCGCCGGCGCTCTGCGGATTGACGGCGACGGCGGAGGAGGAATCGGCGGTGCAGGATTGGGGGAGGGTGGTGGTGTGCACGCCACCCGGCATGTCGGGGTAGGTGTGGACGATCGGAATGCGGCGCGACAGGAACGTCTCGGGATTGACGTAGTACCAATCACGCGGCGCCGCCGAGCGGATCGCCTCCGAGGTCATGGGGGCCGCATGTTTGCCGGCAAAGTCGTGCCACGTTCGGCCGGCGTAGCCGCTCGCCGCCAGTTCCGAGCCGCGCAGCATCGCATAGAGGTGCAGGTGTGGACTGCAGGACTTCATGCCGGCACAGCCCATCGTGCCGACCTGCGTTCCGGCAGCGATCTCGCGCGTCTCGCCGTTCGTCGCGTGATTGCGCATGTGGAGATAGCGGAACATCGTGTCGCCCGAGGGCGCGGTGACCTCGGCGACGAGACCCGAGGCGTCGGCGCCGCCGGTGAAGGTGCGATAACGGACGGTGCCGCCGGAGCCGGAATAGATCGGCGTGCCGGCACCCTCGCCGTTCACCATGTCGAGGCCCTGGTGATAACCGGCCGAGGCGCCGGAATGTCCGGTGCGATCGACACCGTAGGGCGAGGTCACGACCCAGCCCGAGGCGTTCATCAGGTCGACCGACAGGCAGGTGCCGGCGTTCGCCGATGATGCGACCGGAAAGAGAAGAAGTGCTCCGGCGATGGCGCGGAGCCTGATCGGCAAGACGCTCTTCATGGACAACGCCCGAAGATCGCGGCCGCGTCGTATTCGATGCGGTCGGCGGAAAGGACGCGGATGACGAAGGTCGAGGCGCCGCCGGCATCGTCGCCGTCGCCCATCTCGGCCGGTGACGGCGTCGTGCCCGTCCAGGAACACGTATGGCGACCCTCGATCCGATCGCCCTTCTTCTTCCATGCGGTGACGCGGCAGGTGTTGGTGCCCTCGGGCATGTAGGCGTCGGGGCCGAAGTCGGCGGCGTGCCAGCGCTCGACGATCCGGTCGGCGGAGATCTCGACCCTGGTGGCGATCGCGCAGGAGAACGGTCGCGCCGGAGACCGGGGATCGGGCGCGAGAACGAACGTGCCGGTGATCGGCAGGGGACCAGCGGCGAAAGCATCACCGGCCATGACGAACAGGGCGGCGGCGAGAAGGATCGACGAGCGGGACATTGGCACCTCAGTTGTTGTTGAAGATCGTCGAGTAGTTCGACGTCGTGCCGGAGCTCGTCGCCGATGACCCGGACGAGGTGTCCGTCGTGGTCGTCGTCGTGGTCGAGCTACTGCCGACGCCGAGAACCGACCCGAGCGAAGAGGACGAGGCGTTGAAGGTGTAGGTGCCGATCCCGGTGACGTTCGGCAGCATGATGGTGCTGGTGCTGCCGTTCAGGAGCTTCGAGAGGTCGGCGCTCAGCGTCGAGCGGAAGGCATAGAGTTTCGAGTTGATCTGGTTGATCACGTTCTGGAGCTGGCTGTTGAGGATCGAGCAGACCTGCTGCTTGGCCGTGTTCAGAGCCTGGGTGATGAGGTTCTGCGCCGCCGAGGTCAGAAACCCGGACAGGTCGGGAATGAGGTTCGAGAGGTCGAACTGCTGCAGGAGGTTTGTGGCGATGCAGGAGTTCGCCCCGTCGAAGAAGTCGGACGGGTTGACCTTGGCGGCGTCGATCAGGGTGATCTGCCGCTGCACGGCGGCGTCGGCCGCCGCCTTGACCGAGCAGGTCGAGGCGGCCGACGCGGGGAGCGGCGCGGCGAGCACGGCGACGACGGCGGCGATCCGCGCGAGGGCAGGGGAGGGGACAGGCATCGGCATCATCTCTCAGAAGGCGGGCCAGCGGCCACGGCGGACCCAGCGGGTGTCGAGGCTGGCGATCATCGCGAGCGGCGTCCGTCCGGCACGCCGACACCACCAGAGGAAGGCGACGTAGAGCGCGAGTGCGACGAAGGCCCAGCGCGAGAGGCCGGTGACCACGAGAAGCGGGCCGAAGGCGAGAACGCTCGCGTGGAGCCCGGCGATACGGAGGGGTTGGGCGGTCCAGCGCCACTGAAGATCGGTCACGACGGATTTCCTTTTCCGGAGGAGGGGCGGGGGGCCGCCGGCAAGGCGGCGCCGACGTCGATCTTCGGGTCGACCCAGAAGCGGCGACGCCAGACGTCGACGTGGACGTGGTTCGGATAGAGGCCGACGCCGCCGGCGCCATACATGGCGGCCGCCAGCGCGACGATCTTCGGCTCGACGCCGGAAACCCGGATGTCGCCGGCGAGCCCGTCGATGTGCGTCGACTGACGCGCCGCGCCCTCCGTTGCGCCATTGTGGGCGGGCGACCGACAGCCGCTGGTCAGCACGAGAGGGAGAAGCGCGCCGTTGGCGCGGCCGATCCCGGTCTGAATGGCGGCGAGCGCGTCGAAGAGGCGCGGCTCGATCCAGATGGCGCGACCGTCCTCGTTGTCCCGCCAGAGCCAGGAGAGTTCGAGGATGGCACCGTGATCGTAGCCGGCGCCATTGCGGAACGCCGTCACGATCTCGGTGCCGTCGTGTTCACGGACCAGCCAGAGCCGGGAGGGCATTTCCGCCGGCGCCGGCATCGCCGCGGCGACGGCGCTCGACGAGGAGCCGAGGCCGACGAACGGGAGGAGCCCCGTGAGGAGTTCACGCCGCGAGAGGGTCATTGCGGTAGCCATAGCGATAGAGGACACGGCGCGCGGTCTCGGCATCGATGGTGCCGGCGGCATGGGCGAGATGAACGGTGGAGCGCATCGACCGACCGTCGACGTCGCGATCTACGATGTCGCGGGTGACGACGGTGGCATGCTCGGGGCCGGCCTCCGAGATCTCCCGGCGCACCGGGTCGGTCACCACCTGCCATTCCCTGAGACAGGTCCGGCCACCGCCGACGCGAGGGACCAGCACCTGACTGATCAGCAGGCGCACCGTGCTCAACACGTCGTGGAAGGCCTGGAACTGCATTTCGGCGGGAAACTTCAGCGTCAGACGGCGAATGATCGAGGCGACGTCGTTGGCATGCGTCGTCGTGTAGATCGGATGGCCGGTGTTCGAGGCCTCGACCATCGCCGCGATCGTCTCCCTGTCGCGGACCTCGCCGACGACGATCAACGCCGGCTTGCGGCGCATGGCGCCGCGCACACCGTCGGCGAAGGAGCCGAGGTGGACGCCGATCTCGTGCTGGGAGATCGTGCAGGTCGCGCTCGAGATCCCCTCGAAGACGAACTCGATCGGCGCCTCGAAGGTCAGCACGTTGCCGACGATCGGCGTCGGCTCCTCGAGGACGCGGCGGATCAGGGCGGCGAAGGTGGTGGTCTTGCCCGATCCGGTCTCCCCGGCGATGACGACCGCGCCTTGCGCCGGGGTGCTCTCGGCGACGATCCCCGGCTCTATGCCGATCTCGGTGACCGTCGGCGGCATGAACGGAATGTGCCGGCAGACCAGTTGGACGCCGATGTCACCCTCGTAGTGATTGGGCGTCAGGTTGACGCGGAAGCGATGGCGCAGCGGCTCGCCGGTCGCATCGACCGCCGAGCGATCCTCGATCGGCACCGCCCGATCGGCATCGCGCCCGGAATAGAGCTTCGACATCATGCTGTCCGTGCCGGTGAGATCGACGCTGATGCGCGAGATCGTCGCCGGCTGCAGCCATTGCCGGGTGAGCGCGAGCAATCGTCCGTGGATCTGCGCCAACACCGGACGCCCGGTCTGGAAGATCACCTCCGAGGCTTCGAGCGCGACGGCGCGCACCAAGAGACGGGTCACGTCATCGCGGCCGACGATCGGGCGGTCGACGATGTCCGAGACGTCGAGAGGGCCGGTCCAGGCGGGCATCGGTCGATCCTCACCGGAACGCGGCGGGCGAGGCCGCCTTGAAGCTCGGGGTCACCTTCAACTCGACGACTCGCTCATCGACGTCGGCGCGCCGGCCGTTCTTCGAGATCCTCAGCTTGGTCCTGCCGGTGGTCACGATCGGCAGGCTCAACGCGCCACGGGCGGCGAGCTCGTGGTACCGGCGCATGCCGGCGAGGTCACGATCGAGCCGATCGAGGTTCTCGGTGAAGGTCGCCCGGGCCTCGCGGATACCGATCTCCTTGGCCGAGCCGAAGGCCTCGTCCCAGGCGGACTGCTCCGCGCCGTTGCGCGGACCGACCGCGGTCGGCGCCGGCGCCGAATAGGCGTCGACGAGGAGATAGTCGCGCCAAGTCGGCGGTCGGGTCGCGAGACGCGCCGGTCGGACGATCTCGAAACTCCCGAGCGTCAGGATCAGCCGGCGGTCGGAGGCGACCTCGGCGACGTCGTGGATCTCGGCGACGACCGGCGGCACGATCCCGTCGGTGACTTCGGACGTAAAATCGTAGCGGCGATCGAGGTCGGCGACGAGCTCGCCGTCACGCAGCGAAGCGGCGATCCGCTCCATCTCTTCCGCAAACCCGGCCCGAATGCCGGCGCCGTGCGCCGCCTTGGTGACGAGATCGAGCCGGGCCTTGTCGCCGTAGGAGGTCGGCGAATAGCGCGAGAGATCGGGATTGCGCGGATCGGTGACGACGACGGTCGGGGTCGTCCCGGACTGGCCCGCCGTACCGGCCGCCTGTGCCTGAGCCGTTCCGGCCTGTTGGGCGGCCAGCGCCTGTTGCTGGGCGAGCTGGGCCTGCTGAAGCTGGAGGAGCTGCGCCTGCTCGGCGGCGACGAGCGGTGCGATCGTCGGATTGATCTGCGCGCCGGCATAGCCGGGACCGAGATAGGCGCCCTGGTTCAGAAGATAGGCGTTCGGGTTGTAGGCGACCTGGGCGGTGGCCGTCAGCGAGGACGTCCCGAGCAGCGCGACGGCGAGGACGGCCGGGTGAAGCGATCTCATACGAATACCCTCAGTTTTCGTGCTTCTTGAGTTCCGATCGAACGAATTCGTTCGTCGATACGGAACTTTTAGAAGTCGCGCAGCCGGAAACAACAGACAGTAAAAGCAACACGGAGACGACCCGCAACGATACATTCATTCTTTCTTTTCCTTCGATTGACACGACAACTTCTCAATTCTAAGTGTTTTGTAACTTAAACATCGAGGTATCACCGGTTATGACTCTGTTTGGAAAGCTTCTCCCTCGCGTCGGTGGCGCGGAGACCCGGACGTTTCGGGCGGCGGTCGCCGACGTGCTCGGCCCGCGCCGGGCGCCTTGTCCGGACTGTGACGGGGGCACGCTCGTGCCTTCGACGACCGATCTCGGGGCGCGCATCTGCGAGGCCTGCGGTTCGTCCTTCCCGCTCGAGGTGTTGCGGCAGACGATCGTGGCCGACGACGAGACGATCGCCCGTGTCGCGGCGGCGAGCCGCCGCGAAGCGCTGATCGCCTTCCTCGCCGCCGACGGGGTCGCCGTTGGGTCGGCCATATGGGCGGTCGCAGCCGGCGGTCTGCCGACCCTCGTCGGCGGCACGACGCTGGCGCTGCTGCTCCTCGCCTTCGCGGCGACCGCGCGCTATCGCGCCTGGCAGGTCGAGCACCGGCGTCTCTTCGAGGCGCGGCCGCCGATCGGTGCTTGGCTGCGCGCCGAGACGAGAGGCGACTGACATCAGCTCCCTCCCATGATCGTGCAGACGTTGGAGAGGGTGACGTTCATGCCGGTCGTGTTGGAGACGAGCTGGGCGACGTCGTTGACGAAGAAGGCGAGGGTGCCGCCGATCACATAGAGGACGGCCGACCCGGTGCGGCCCTGCGCACCGCCGGCCGCGTCGTAGAGCTGAACCGCGGCGAAGCCCCAGGCGACGGCGCCGAGCGCCATGAAGAAGGTGGAGACCGCGTAGTAGATCTCCAGGCAGTAGTTCGACGACGATCCGCCGTAGCCGAAGAGGCCCTGTGTGGTCGATCCGCCGGCGACGAAGGTGTCGGCCGAGATCCACAGCAGCACCGGCGCGACGATCAGCGCGCCGCCGAGCGCGATCCGGGCGAAGGCACCCTCGTAGGAGACTGAGCGGTTGGCGAATTTGAACTCGCCGGAGACGATGTTGTAGAGCGCGTAGAGACCGCTCCCCGTCGCCCATAGGCCGAACACGCCGAGCCCGACGAAGACGAGCTGGACGATCCGGGGGAACACCTCGGTCAGCGAGATCAGGAAATTGCCGAGGTCGGGAACCGTCATCGGTCGCTCCCGGCCGGTGCGCTCGCTCCGAGGCGCCGCTCGAGCGCTTCGATCCGGTCCTCGAGTTCCGTCTGACGCCGGCGCAGCTGCTCGACGGCGAGTTCGAGCTCCTCACGCGCCGCATCGCCCGGCCGCGCGTAACCGGCGTCCGGCGCCTTCTGTCCGTCGACATAGCGGAACGGCGAGTTCCCGGCGCCGGCCGAAGCCGTCGCCACGACGGAGCGATCGGGCGACACCATAAAAGATAAATAAGTTGTATTGCCGTTCACGCCAGATTCCTGAGCCGGCGACGGAGACACTCCGAGGCAGGTGACAACCGAAGACAGAGAAATCGCCGCTACGACCCCGCGCACGAATCTGACGCAATCCATGCGAAGGTTCGCGCTCATGGAAGAACACATCGGGTTTCCGGACACTTTCCGGATTACATAATCTGTCATCACCGAGCCAAGATCGAAGTTCATCACGCACGTGTACCCGCTTTCTGTTCGTATTCAATTTACTTTTTGCCGATACATGACGAACCATAGCGAAGCATATTCGTTCGGTATAGGGCTTTTCGATCAAAACAAACGTCGATATGGTCCGGCCTTGCTTTGATTCGAACCGAGGCGATCACGAGAAATGTCGGACATTCTGAACAAGCACGTCGTCTGGGCCTCGGCCGCGGTTCTCCTCGGCATCACCGCGACGACCGGGTTCGTACTCGGCGGACGAACGCCCGTCCCAGTCGGTTCGGTTGCCGTCGATCCGCGTCGGCCGTCCGAATCAGAGATAAACAGATTGTCGTCGCAGGTCGAAGCTCTCGGTGCGCAGGTGGCGCAGCTCACGGCCAACCGGACGCCGATCGTGCAGCCGGCCTCCGAAGAAGAACGACTGCGGCAGGAGGTCGTGCGCCTGCAGGCTCGGCAGGCGACGGCGAAGGCGACACCGGGGGCACCGACCACGATCAACGCGACTCCGGGGGTCAATACCGCCGCCATCGACAATCCGGCGATCGGCGGCCAGGTACTCGACTCCCTCGCCCAACTCGAAGGCGCTCTCGATGCGCCGGTCGGCACCGAGGCTCGCAAGACGATCACCGTCTTCTTCGACCCGCGCTGCCCCTACTGCCATCAGGCTTTCACCGAGCTGCACGGCAAGCTGGCCGTGCGCTGGGTGCCGGTGCTGGCACTCGGCAATCCCGGCGAAGGCACGCCGCTCGCTCTTTCGGTGCTCGCCGCCGACGACCGCGTCGACGCGCTGGCCCGAGTCTTCGAAACGAAGAAGGCCGTGGTCGGTCCCGCCGCACCGGCGGAGCTCGGCGCCAAGCTCACCGAGAACCTCGAAGCCTTTTCCGCCGTCTTCGCCGCCGCCGGCCGCGGCCTGAAGCCGGGTGTTCCCACTCTCTTCGTGCCGCGTCCGGACGGGCGCGTCGTCATCATGGTCGGCTACGAGAAGGGCGACGACGCTCGGATCCGCTCGATCATCGAGGGCGCATGATGGCGAAGACCGTTTCCCTCGGGCGGTTCGGCGCGCCGTCGCCGCATCTCATGGTGCCGCCGAGCGTGCGCAGCGAAGAAATCGCCAGACTGATGCACCGCGCCTCCGTCCTCTCCGGCATCCTCGCCGCCTCGATCGGCGCCAGTGCCCTGCTCGTTCCGCTGGCGCTCGCCCGCGCCGACGTGAAGCCCTTCGTCGTCGACGGCGGCCTCTTCGGTTGTGAAGCAACGGTCCTTCGGGAGGAGCGCCCGTGAAGACCCCCGATCAGATCGCCGCGGAGACGGCCTCGGCCGTCGCCATGGCCAATCGGCTGTGGATCTGGATCGCCTTCCTGAGCCTGTTCCTGGCGCTGTCGCTCTTCTCCAACGTCACGCTGATCTACAACGCCTTCTGGCGCATGCCGATCAAGGCGTTCCTCTGGACCAGCGACGGCGCGGCGGTCTGCGAAGCGATCCCCCTCACCGAACCGTCGGTATCGCAGGCCCGTCTCAAGGATCTCGCCGCCTCGGCCGCCGTCGGCCTCAACTCCTACGACTATGCCAACTGGCGCAAATTGATCGACAATCAGTTGACGCAGTATTTCACCGCGCGCGGCCGCGAACAGTACAAGCAGGCGCTCTTCGCGTCCGGCATCATCGAGAAGGTGGTCCAGAACTACCAGACCGTCTCGGCCGTCACCTCCGACGCGGTCAACATCGCCGAGGAAGGCCGGATCCGCGGTCGCTACTACTGGAAGATCGAGGTCCCCCTCCAGGTCTTCTACAAGACCAACGCCGAGACCAAGCGCGAGAACCGTCTCCTGACGATGACGATCGTCCGCGTCGACCCGAGCCCGATCAATCCCAACGGCATCGCCATCGACGGTCTCGTCTCCACCCAGCTCCTCGTGACCCAGGGGATCTCCCCGTGACCATCCTTCGCGTATCCGCGTCCGTGATTGCCTTCGCTTGGGCCTCGACCGCCGCCGTCGCCCAGACCGCGACGCCGGAGGCGCCTCCGACCGCCGTGGTGCCGCCGCCGATCGTCGCTCCACAGCCCGTCGTCGCACCGCCGGTCGCGCAGAACGGGCGGCCACCGGTGCGCGAGTTGACCGCCGGCGAACTCGCCGAACTGCGCGACCGCATGGTGCGCCAGTCCGGGGCCCAGATCCTCTCGCCGGGCGACATCGGCGTCATCCGCGACCGGGTCGTCGCCGCCGACGGGGCCGCGCGGCTCGGCACCGGCACGCCGCCGCAACCCCGCGCCCGCGTCCTCACCATCACGCCGGCCGCCGCGACCGCCGCACCCGATCAGTTGAACCTCGCCTTCGGCGTCGTGACGCCGGTCACCTTCACCGACGCGGCGAACCGGCCCTGGCCGGTCGCCTCGGTCGCCTACGATCCGCGGATGTTTGCTCAGGACGGGGCCGGATGCGGCGGCGGCAACGGTAGCGGCGGCGGAGCGGGTGGCCTCACCGACCGCCCCTCGACCGTCAACCTGATGCCCTGTCGCGTCGACACTTGGGGCAACGTCTCGATCCAGCTCGAAGGCTACCCTTGGCCGATCGTGCTGATGGTGCGCTCGGGCGCCCGCGAGCCGATCGTCGACGTGCCCGTCACCGTGCGCATCACCAAGTCCGGCGCCTCGCCGCTCGCAGCCTCCGGCGTCTCAGGCCTCCCGGCGCCGACGACGACCGCGACCATCCCGAAGATGCCCCTGGCCGGTGTCCCGAAATCGCCCGCCGGCATCGACGGTTCCCTGATCGCCTTCGCAGCCGGAACGCCGCCTGCCGGGGCCTACCGCATTCGCGTCGCCGGCGACGGCGATGTGCAGGCCTGGCTCTTCCGGGATCGGCTCTACCTGCGCGGTCGCATCACGCTGATCAACCCGGTCCACGAGGCGACCGCCGATCGCGACGACGTCCACGTCTGGCGCCTCACCCCGACCGCGCGCGTTCTCGTCGCCCGCGAGGACGGGACCGAAGTCGCCCTGACGCTCGCCTACTGATCCGAGGACGTTCCATGAACAAATATCTCGTCATCGGCGGCCTCGTCGGCACCCTCTCGGTCGGGACCGCCGGCATTTTGCTCATCCCGAAGAAAAGCACCGATCTCGGCGGCACCTCCGCTTCCGAGCTGAGGGGGACACCCCCCAATCCGCAGAACGAGCCGATGAAGGCGGTCGGGCCCAAGGAGGCCGACCGGCGCGCCGCCGTCAACGGTGAGCAGGCTCGGGCCGCAGCCGACAAGGGCCAGTCCTATGTTTCGAAACCGGTGATCTCGCGGTCGTCGAATGCCGAGCTCGGCGAGATGCCGGAACGTCCGGTCGCTCCCGCCCCGGCGCCCGCGCCCCCGCCTCAGCCGCAGATCGTCTACGTCCAGGTGCCGGTCCAACCCGAACCGAAGGCCGACCAGTCGCAGGTCGCCGCGATCAACAGCCAGATCCAGGCGCTACTGACGCCGCCGACCGGACAGTTCACCGTGCGTACCTACCAGAAGGGCGAACGGCCGAAGCCGACGGCCGCGGTTCAGCCGGTGCGTGTCCGCATGGTCGCCCGCGCCGGCGACGTCGCCACCGCGACCCTCGATCGAGGCTTCAATTCGGACGATCCGGCGGCGCCGATCTTCGCCACCATTCAGGACATCGACGAATACGGTCGGCCCGGGCCGCTCCACGACGTCCGCATGATGGGCAAGATCACCTACACCAGCGAACAGGGCGCGATCGAGTTCGATCAGGCAGTGCTGCAGGACGGCCGAACGCTGAAGTTGAAGGCGGTCGCCATCACTTCCGGGACGGGGCGCACCGGCATCGCCACCGACGTCGACCACCACTATCTCGAACGCTATGGCAGCCTCGCCTTCGGCGGCCTCGTCCAGGGTGTCGGGCAGGTCGGGCAGATGCTGGTGGCGCAGAACTCGACCACCACCTCGACCGCGTCGTCGACCACCACCTCCGGCAACTCGGTCAACTGGGGTCAGGCGGCGATGGGCGCGACCCTGCCGCTCGGCCAGGCGCTGACGGCGGCGGCGAGCCAGAACTTCAGCCGCAAGAACACGATGTCGGCGGACGGCCGGACGATGATCGGCGTCCTCTTCCTCGAACCCGTCACCGTCCAATGAGCACGATCCAGTCGGTCCTCGACGGGATCATCGGCTACGGCGAAGGCGCGGCCGCGGTCGTCGCCGGCGGGCTCGGCGTCGTCGGCATCGCGCTCGCGGGACATGCCGGCATCGCCCTCTATCGGGCGATCGACGAAGGCCGGCCGGTCCTCGGCCACCTCGTCGGCCTTCTCGTCGGCGCGACCATGACCATCGTCGCGATCGTCGCCGGCTGGATCAGCCTCCAGATCGTGGAGTGAGCATGCACACCGCCGACCGCTTCTGCGATCTCGCCGGCTTCCACCCCGACCGGCTCGAACCCGTCGTCTATGCCCACGACGGCTCCTGCTGCACCCTGATCGAGGTCGACGGCACCCGCACCATCGTCTCCGACGAGGAGTTCGAGGAAGCCGCGATCCTGCGCATCGCCGGCTCGCTCGCGCAGATCCTGAAGCGGCCCGGGCACAATCTCTCGATCTCCTTCGAGAGCTCGCTCAACACCCACGCCGACATCGAGACCCTCGCCACCGCCCAACTCCGGTCGGCCGAACAGAAGGGGCTCTCGCTCGAGGCGATCGTCGAAGAGGGGCGCGTCGTCCTCGAACGCCGTGCCCGGCGTGAACGCATCCTCGTCGCGGTATGGACCCGACCGGACGCCGCGATCTCCGAGGAACTCGCCGAGGAGATCAGAGAGACCCGCACGCTCTGGCGATCGTTGCCGCCGGCGAGTGAAGCCCAGAACCCGTTCCTGAAGCTCGATGCCCTCGAAGGCCCCCACGCCGCCTTCGTGAAGAGGGTGGTCGAAGCGTTGACCGATGCGCGTCTTCAGGTCCGCGTCCTCGGTCCCGAAGACGACGGATCCCGACGCGATCTCAACGAGGTCCGTCGGGCGATCCTCTTCCACGAGACCCCGACGGTCTGGCGACCCTTCGGCCCGGGCACCCGCGCCCATCCGGCGGCGAAGGAGCGGATCGACGACGACGTCGGCGCCTTCTTCGCCCCGACGGTCGCTCGCCAGATCATGACTGCCAACGCCGAAGCGTCTTCGGACCTGCGCACGATCGCCGTCGGCGGCCGCCGCTACGCGCTCGCCGTCATGCGCATGTTCCCGGCGACGATCCTCGCTTTCGACCGACTGCTCGAAGCCCTTCTCCAGCGCTCGTCGCGATCCGCCGACCTGCCGTTCCGTGTCTGCCTCCACATCGAGGCACCGAACGACGGCGGCATGGCGATGAAGCTGCGCAAGGTCGCGGCCGGTCTCATCGCCTGGGCGAGCCCCTCGAACCGCAACCTCTTCGAATCCCTGCGCACCCTCGAGGAGATCATCGGTCGCGACAGCGAAGCGATCGTCAAATGCCGCCTCACCGCCTGCACCTGGGTGGAGCCCGGCGAGGAGCCGGGACGGCTCGATCAGCGCCGCTCCACCTTGAAGAATGCGTTGATGACCTGGGGCGACGCGCTGATCGCCGACGCGCCGCACAATCCTCTGCGCGCCCTGTGCGAGACGATCGCCGGCATGAACTACCGGGCGAGCGTCGCCCCGGCCTCGCTCGCGCCCCTCGGCGATCTCGCCGTCATGTTCCCGTTCCACCGCACCGCGGAGATCTTCCGGCAGGGGCAGACCATGCTCCTCAACCCCGACGGGCGGATGATGCCCTACGAAGCGCTGAGCCCGGAGCAGCTCTTCTGGCTGACGCTGATCTTCGCCACACCGGGTTCCGGCAAGTCGGTTCTGATGAACCGCCTCAACGTCGAGTTCGCTGCCTTCCAGCCGAGCCGCGTCCTCCCCTTCCTCGGCGTGATCGACGTCGGCGTCTCCTCCTCCGGCCTCATCGAACTCATCCGCAACGCCCTGCCGCCGGAGCGTCGCCACGAGGCCTATTACGTTCGCCTCCTCAACGACCATGCCCACGCGATCAATCCGCTCGGCCTCGGGCTCGGCCGGCGGCGGCCGTTGCCGCGCGAGCGGGTGTTCGTCGAGAACTTCCTCGCCACGCTCCTCGATCTGAAACAGGACGGGTCGGAGCAGCTGATCTCTCGCCTCGTCACCCGGCTCTTTCAGCTGAAGTCCGATCTCGAGTTCGGATCCTCGCCGGCGATCTACCAGCCCGGCATCGACGCCGAGGTCGATCGCGCCATCCGAGACGCCGCCATCGTCGTCGGCGAGCGCACCCGCTGGTGGCGGATCGTCGACGAGTTCGTCGCGCTCGGCCGCATCCTGCCGGCGATGCGGGCCCAACGTTACGCCGAGCCGATCCTCGAGGATCTCGCCCGCGTCCTCGGCGAGCGGATCATGACCGAGGACTTCGGCGAAACCCTCGTGAAGTCGGCGCAGCGCGCGCTCGAATCCGCCATCGAACGCTTCCCCGTCTTCGCCCGGCCGACCCGCCTCGATCTCGGCGAGGCGCGCGTCATCGCCATCGATCTCAACGACGTCGCGCTGCGCCACAAGGCGCCCGACGCCGAGCGCAACAACGCGCTGATGTTCATGATCAGCCGTCACGCCTTCCTGTCGAAGATCTCCGGCCATGCCGAGGAGATCGGCTCGATGGATCTGCCGACCGAACCCGATGTCCGCGCCAAATACGTCGCCTTCTGGGAGAACCGCTACGCCGAGATCGCCGAGACGCCGAAGCGCCTCTGCATGGACGAGTACCATCTGACCGGTGGCGTCGCGACCATCGCCAAACAGGTGCTCTCCGACGTGCGCGAGGGCCGCAAATGGGGGCTCGAGGTGATCCTCGCCTCGCAGCTGCTCGCCGACTTCGAAGTCCTCGCCGACATGGCCTCGACGGTGATGATCCTCAACGCCGACAGCAACGAGCTGCGCGAGGCCGCTAGGAAAACCTTCGGCTTCTCCGATGCGGTGAAGCGAGCGCTCGAGCGGCAGGTTCACGGCCCCCGAGGGTCACGCGGCGCCAACTTCCTCGCCCGTTTCAAGCTGCGCGACGAGGAGCGCTGGGTCGTCCTCAACAACTCGCTCGGACCGCGCATGCTCTGGGCCCTCACCACCCGCGCGGAGGATCGGCAGGTGCGTGACGAGCTCTACCGCCGGATGGACGTCAACGAGGCACTCCGCGTCCTCGCCACCCGCTTTCCCGATGGCACCGCCCACGACACCTGGAAGAAGGTTGCCGGCCGCCACCACGACGCCGACGACCGGATCGCCGCGATGCTCGCCGATGAGATCATCGCTCAGATCATGCGCGGCGAGATCCGCACCTGACCCTCTCCTCCCGATCCCTCGACCAGCCCTCGAAAGGAACCCTCATGCGCATCCGCGACCTCGTCCCGATGGCGACGATCTATCTCCTCTCCATCCTTCCGGCCGGCGCCGTCGACCCTTCCGCTCCCCTCGACGTCCTGAACCAGGCCCGCACCAAGGCTTCGTCGAGCTCGCTCAACACCACCTCGCTCACGAGCTCCTTCTCCAACATCGGCCTCTTCATCATGGGCGCCTTCGGGCTTGCCGGCATCGGGCTCGCCGGGATCTCCGGCGTGAAGCTCTACCACGCCTCCCAGAACCCCGATGGATCGCGCGAGCACGTCGGCCGCTCGATCGCCGGCATCGTCATCGGCGCCGGCGTCACCATCATCGGCGTCATCATCGGCGTGATCACCAACTACATGACCGGCTCCTGAGTCCACGGGTGGGGCCGGCGCGCCGGCCCTCCCTCCGGAAGAAAGATCGCTACCTCCCTGCAGAGATCCTTGGAGTTTGACGAACATGCTCGTCGGCTACATCCGCGCGTCGTTCGACGACGGTCGCGAGACGACGGTCCTCCAACGCGACGCGTTGATGGCGGCCGGAGTCGATCCGAAGCACGTGTTCGAGGAGCCCTCGTCCCCGCCATCCGACGGCCGCGTCGCGCTCGAGAAATGCCTCGCGGTCCTCGAGCCGGGAGACAGCCTCGTCGTCTGGCGGCTGGACCGGCTCGGCCGCTCGATGCCGGATCTCCTCCGGACGATCGAAGATCTGCGGCGGCGAGAGGTCGGGTTCCGCTCCCTGGTCGAGAAGATCGACGCCGGTGCTGCACACGGCGACGCGTTGTTCGACGTGGTCGGCGCGCTATCGCGATGCGAGCGCACCATCAGCCGCGAACGCATCCTCACCGCCGTCGCTGCGATCGGACGGAAAGACCGAAGGGGAGGGCGCCCCAATGCCATCGATCCGCGCACGATGGAGGCCGTGCTCGATGCCCTCGACAAGGGTGTCGGCAAGACGGAAGTCTGCCGCAGCTTCGGGATCGCTCGATCGACGCTCTACGAGACCCTCGGGCGGATAGGCTGGGCGCAATCGAAGCATAGACAGCCGCTCGACCGAGAGCTCTGATCGCATTCAGGTAGTTCATCGATCACGCTCGCTTCTCACCCTCCACTACTTCAGCAGAGAACGACCTGTTCACGCGACCGGCTCGCGATATCGAAGTGCTTCAATCAGAAGCGCAAAGGCGGATGAGGACTGCCGGCGGGTCGGATAGTATAGGTGGTATCCTTCCCAGTGAGGGCACCAGTCTTCGAGAACACGAAGCAGGCGGCCTGTGCTCAGGTGTGGAGCCGCCATGGCCTCGGGAACGAAGGCGAGCCCAAAGCCGGCGAGTGCGGCAGTCATCACCTGGAAGATCCCGTTGAAGGTGAGCTGGCCGTCGACACGGACACGCAGCTCTTGCCCGCCCTTCTCGAATTCCCAGGCGTATGTGTTGCCGTAGGTCGGTAGCCGGAGGTTGATGCAGCGGTGATCGGTCAGGTCCTGCGGAACAGCTGGAGAGGCGTTCGCCGCAAAATACTCCGGTGCACCGACGACGGCGAACCGCGCCGCCGGACTGATCGGTACCGCAATCATGTCCTTCGCCACGACGCCGCCCAGACGGATGCCGGCATCGTAGCCGGAGGCGGCAATATCGGTCATGCCGTAATCGATCGTGATCTCGATCTTGATGTCGGGATATGTCTTCAGGAACGGTTCGAGCTTCGGCCAGAGAAAATAGTCGACCGTGAAATCGATCGCCGAAATACGAAAGGTCCCAGCGGGTTTCTCCCGAAGTTCGCGCAGTGACGCGAGTTCCGCTCGGATCTCCTCGACACGAGGCCCCGCCATCGCGAGAAGACGTTCACCCGCTTCCGTCGGTGAGACATTGCGCGTCGTTCGTATCAACAGGCGAACGCCCAGCCGTTCCTCGAAATTGCGGATGGTCTGGCTGAGGGTCGGTTGTGCCACGCCGAGCTTGGCGGCGGCGCGTGTGAAACTCCGTTCCCGAGCCACGGCAAGAAAGGCAACCAGATCGTCGAGGGTTTCGTGTGGCATTCATTGGCCCTGCCTATGAGCACAATTCGATTATAGCATCTAATCGGATGACACGGACGGGGCTACAACCTTCTTCGAAATTCACGTCCGGCGGCTCAGTCGAGATCGCCACGGGAGAAGGTATCCATGAACATCACGCGTTCCGGCGCCACGCCGTCCGTCAAAGGTCCCGAAGACTGGTTCAGCGGCACGGTTCGTATCGACCCCTTGTTCGGTCCCGCGGACCCGGCCCGGGCGACGGGCGGGGCCGTCACTTTCGAACCGGGTGCTCGCACCGCTTGGCATACCCACCCGCTCGGCCAGACGCTCATCGTTACGTCCGGTTGCGGCTGGGTGCAGCGCGACGGCGGACCGATCGACGAAATCCATCCGGGCGACGTCGTCCGGTTCGAACCCGGCGAGCGGCATTGGCACGGCGCTGCGCCGACGACTGCCATGACACACATCGCGATTCAGGAGCAGCTCGACGGCAAGGCGGTCGATTGGCTCGAAAAGGTATCCGACGAACAGTACCAACGTTGAAACGAAGAGGTACTCATGGATCGCCGTTTCTTCGTCGCTGGATCCGCCGCACTGGCGGTCGGCGCTCTCACAGCAGGGGACGACGCGATGGCAACTGCACCGTCGAACGCGCGCAAGAACTTTGGTGACATCGCCCCGGCGTTGGCCGACTACACCGACAAGGTGCTGTTCGGCGACCTCTGGGAGCGACCGAACTTGAGCCCGCGAGATCGGAGCCTCGTCACGGTCACCGCGCTCATCGCGCTCTACCGGCACAACGAATTGCCGTTCCATTTGAAGCGTGCGCTCGAAAACGGCGTGACCAAGGACGAGATCGTCGAGACCATCACGCATCTCGCCTTCTACGGCGGTTGGCCGGTCGCCAACACGGCCTTGCCGATCGCACGCAAGGCCTTCGAAGAAGCGGCGAAATGAACGATCGAGCAGAGGAGTGAATCCGATGAAAGCCACCATGCTCCACGGGGCTCGTGACATCCGCTTCGAGGCGGTTGCCGTACCCTCCATCGAAAAGCCGACCGATGCCGTCATCCGCATCGCGGCCACCTGTGTCTGCGGCTCCGACCTCTGGCCCTATCGCGGCATCCAGCCCCTCGCCCAGCCGACGCGGATGGGCCACGAGTACTGCGGCGAGGTCGTCGAGGTCGGCAGTGCAGTGACGACGGTGAAGCCGGGTCAGTTCGTCATCGGCTCGTTCTTCGCCTCCGACGGCACCTGCCCGAACTGCCTGGCGGGCTATCAATCCTCTTGCGTTCATCGCGAGCTGGTCGGCAATGCCCAGGCCGGCATGCTGCGCGTGCCGCTCGCCGACGGTACGCTGGTGGCGACGCCCGAGATGCCGCCGGCTTCGATGATCCCCGATCTCCTGACGCTCTCCGATGTGATGGGCACGGGCTGGTTTGCCGCGGAGGCGGCGGAAGTGGCGCCGGCCAAGACGGTGGTGGTGGTCGGCGACGGCGCCGTCGGCCTGCTCGCCGTATTGTCGGCGAAGCTGAAGGGGGCGGAACGGATCATCGCAATGAGCGGGCACCCCACGCGGCAGACGCTGGCTCGCGAGTTCGGCGCCACCGACATCGTCGCCGAGCGCGGAGAGGCCGGCATCGCCCGGGTGATGGAGCTGACCGACGGCGTCGGCGCCGACTGCGTTCTGGAATGCGTCGGCACGCAGGGGTCGTTCACGCAAGCCATCGGTTGCACTCGCAAGGGCGGTCACATGAGTTTCGTCGGTGTGCCGCACGGGGTGAGCCTCGACGGCGCGGCGTTGTTCTTCGCTCATATTCATCTGCACGGCGGTCCGGCGCCGGTCCGCCGCTTCCTTCCCGATCTGATCGACCTCGTATGGACCGGCAAGATCCACCCGGGAAAAGTGTTCGATCTGGAACTGCCGCTGGAGCAGGTGGCCGAGGCCTACCGCGCCATGGACGAGCGCCGGGCGATCAAAGCCCTGCTGAGACCGTGAGGAAGCGGCGATGCCGCACGTCGTCATCAAACTCTGGCCCGGCAGATCGGAGCAGCAAAAACAGAAGCTCGCCGATGCGATCGCCGAAGCCGTCATGTCGATCCTGAACTACGGCGAGGCCTCGGTGTCGGTCGCCATGGAAGAGGTCACGCCCAGAGACTGGGCCGAGAAGGTCTTCAAACCCGACATCACCGGAAAGCCGGAACAGCTCTACAAGAAGCCGGGCTACACGCTCGCCGATCTCTAGGTCACCGAGGATCCCCATGAACAGGTCCCTTTCATTGCGCGCAGCGATCGCTGCGGGCCTCGCCTTCGCTTGCGTCGTCGCGGTTCATGCGGAAGACACTCCGGTACGGTTCCCGTCGGGCTACGCGAAGGGCGTGCATTACGCGACGATCAATCGCGGCGACACTCGTGAAGAACTGTTTACCAGTCGGGAGGCCGTCGATGCGTTGAAGGCGGGCAAACCGCTGCCGAGCGGCACCGTCATCACGATGGAAGACTATCGCTCCGACGTCCTCTTCCGTTACGTCGTTCTCGAAAAGCGCATCGGTTGGAGCACCCTACATCCACCGGGACTCCGTACCGGTGATTGGGAGTTCCAGTGGTTCAATCCGGATCGCACGGTCAAGACCAGCGAAAACCTCGATCGCTGCCGTTCCTGTCACGTGTCGCAGGCCTCGCAGGACTACCTCTTCACGTCGGACCGAATTCGGAGCGTGCCCTGACATGCCCCGAGCCTCGGACGCCGCAACGCCGCAAAAGACCGTCGTCGCCGAACTGACGCCGATCTTCGCCGTCGTCCTGATCGCGTTCCTCGCGATCGGGCTCGGCCTTCCGGTGCTGCCGCTTCACGTCCACCACACCCTCGGCTTCGGCCCCGCCATCGTCGGCCTCGTCACGGGCAGCCAGTTCGCTGCTTCTCTATTCTCGCGCGTCTGGTCCGGCCGGACCTGTGACGTCCGTGGGGCGAAAACCGCAGTCTCGATCGGTTTGGCAGCAGCAGCGGCCGCTGGATTGATCTACCTCGCGTCGCTCCAGTTCGCCGCGAACTCGACCACCTCGGTCATCGTCCTCCTGGTTGGCCGAGCCGTACTCGGCGGCGCCGAGAGCTTCGTCATCACCGGAGCAACGGTCTGGGGGCTTGCCCGCGTCGGTGCCACCAACGCCGGCCAAGTCATCGCATGGATGGGCACGGCGATGTTCGCCGCTTTCGCGGCCAGCGCACCAATCGGTGTGGCGATCTACGATCGCACCGGCTTCACAGGCGTCGCGGCAGTCACCATGCTCGCATCGCTCGCGACGTTGTTGCTCGTGGCGCCGTTGCGCGATCAACAGAAGCCGGATCGCCGGGAACCTCACGGCATGGCGGCAGTTCTGAAGACGATCTGGTTGCCCGGCCTCGGGGCCGCGCTCGCCAGCGTCGGCTTCGGCGTCATCCTGTCCTTCGCTTCGCTTCTGTTTGCCGAGCGTGGTTGGATGCCGGTTTGGCTGGCATTCACCGCCTATGCGGTCGCGCTCATCCTCGCGCGCCTGCTGGTCGGTCACCTTCCCGACAAGCTCGGCGGAGCCAGGGTCGCACTCGTTTGCGTCGTGCTGGAAGCGGCTGGTCTCGCGCTCATGGGGCTGGCGTCCTCCATCGTTCCGGCCGCGATCGGGGCCGCATTGACCGGCCTCGGTTATGCGCTCGTATTCCCGGGGCTCGGCGTCGAGGCGGTGCGGCGCACCCCTCCCGAAAGTCGAGGCATCACCATGGGCGCCTATACCGCCTGTCTCGACCTTGCGCTGGGGATGACGGGTCCGGTGCTGGGCATCGTCGCTGGTGGCGTCGGGCTCGGGTCCACCTTCCTGGTCGGAGCGGCCTGTGTCCTTTCGGCGTCGTTGGTGGCACTGCAATTGCTGCGTCAACCAACGCTTCGATGACCCTGTGACACTGAAAATATTCGGTCTCTTCAGCGAGGGCGTCAGCAAGTCGAGAATCTGCCACCGCCCGAAATCGCCCGATCGACGCTCTACGAGACGCTCGGGCGGATCAGCTGGGCGGGCTCAAGGGAAAGACGGGGCCGCTTGATAGAGAATTCTGGCAGAAGTTCGTGAGCTTTGCTCCCATCGACCCAGCGTTCAGCCGGCGACGACGCGCCGAAGAAAGGTGATGACGACATTCTGAGCCGTGTCCGGCAGTTCTTCGAAACCGCTCTGGATCATCAGCTTGCTCATGATGCTCGTCGCTGATGACGACGAGAAGCGCTCGGCGGCCGAAAGAGCGACACGACACGCGTCAACGTGCGCCCGCAAACCCGCTTCGAGTTCATCTGAACCTCGCCGCAAGAGGACGGCGGCAATATCGAACATGTCGCGTGGTTGCAGGTGAGAACCGCGATAGACGAGCTTCTTCGTGATGATCTCCAGCGGGGTCTCGACCCGCACCATCCGTCCGCGCACCTCCGTCTCGACCGTCGGGTTCTCCGATAGGGAGCCGGTGCAAATAAAGTCGATTTCTCCGATCCCATCGAAGGACAGCTTGAGAGATCGCGTCCCGTCGCTGTCATAGGACGACGGCGCCACATCCATCCGATAACCCTGAGTGTTGGGGTTCAGGTAGGGCAGAATCTGCGGGTCGTCGACGAAGAGATCTATGTCGTGGCTCTGTCGGTGCCCGATCTGCAGCATCAGAGCCGTACCGCCGCCGAAAGTCCACGCGCCGACAATATCGCCCTCGCCATTGGCCTGATCGATGATCAGCATCGCTTGGTCGAACAGTTCACCCCATCGACTGGGGTTCGGCGTGTTCACGAGCGAACAGCCAGAGGCAGCTCATAACCGGCCGCGTCGGAGAAGAGGGCCGCAACTACGGCCGCATCGGCCTTGCTCACACCCATTTCTTCGATGAATGCGGCCTGGAGCCTGGGGCTCACCTCGGAAAAGAAAGCAAAAGTCGGTGCGTCGAAGACCGCAGCGCTCGCCGGATCCTGAAGCCTGTCGGCGAGTTCACGCGCCGACACCTTCACGCCATAAGGCGCGGTCACGGTCGTCAGCACCATGGAAGCCACCGGGGACATCGTCGTCACGCTCTCCGCATGCTCTGCTCGGCCACGAGCCGATTTCTTCCGCATAATATAGACCGAAGACCTTGCTGGAACAAGAATACGGCGGCCTTCCTCCCTCGACGCCCTCGCTCACATCGACAACCCGGACTCCTCCGCCTTTTCCTCCTCGAGGAAGCGTTCGATCACCCGCCGGCTCTCGACCTCACGCCCCTGCACCTCGATCGGTCCGGCTAGATCGCGGAGGGCGTCAAGGTCGGTGCTTTCCGGCACCACGCGTCGGATCCGCTCGATGTCGCCCGACCACAGTTCGCGCCGTTCCTCCGGCGTGAACCGACGCTCGACCGCGGCCCGGATTGTCGTGATCTCGTCGGCGAGCTTGCCCTCCATCGGCTTCTTCTCGGCGAGTGCCACCCGAAGCTCTGGAGATGGCATGGGCACGACGCGCGCACCCCGTACGTTGGCGCCTCGGACCTGCTCGCGGTATTCGCTCTCGATGAAGTTGCGCACCTCGACGAACAGCGCACCGATCTTCGCGAGCCGCGACACGGCGAGCTGTGCGGCCTTTCGTGGTTCGTCGATCTTGCCGAACCAGCCGGCGGCACCCTTCAGCCCGCCTGCGAGTTCCGGCGCCGCCGCAGTCCTGTCGAGTTCCGGCTGAACATCATCGAAGCGCCGGCGCGCGACGAGATCGTCGATCCTCGCCTGCAGCGCCTGCGGATCGCGATAGGCGAGCACCAGATCCCGAGCGACGTGGCTTCGCACACGATCGATCGCCGCCGTCCAGGCTAAGGGGACTTCGGCCCGATCGAACCTGCCGAACATGTCGTCCATGGTTGCCTCCTTCGCCGGCGCCGCCGGCACGAGTTCCCCGACCGGGGCTGCTTCGTCCAATGCCTTCGGAACCCCCTTGGAGACGACGATCTCGCTGACGATCCCGAGACGCGCGGCGATCCCGCGCCGATCGGCGAAGTCCCGACCGTAGTCGAGCGTGTTCTCCTTGGCGCCGGACCGCGACAGCCGATCGACAAGACGGTCGAGCAAAAGCTCCTCGGCGCGGTGAACCTTCCAGCCGTTGCGTTCGACCATCGCCCCATTGGGCAGCGCGACCGGCACCTTGCCGAGATGTTCGAGCCGGATGCGTTCGCCGATGTTGGGTTTCGCGGCTTCGATCGCTCGGCCGAGGTCGACGCCCCAAGTCGTGTGTCGCTCGCCCCTCGCGTTCTCCAGCGTCACGAACCAGCTGTCACGGTTCGCCGGATTGTTCTCGTAAGGCGCCCGTCCGTGTGCGACGAGAACGCCGGCTCGCCGATCGGCGAACTCCTCCGCGCCGGCGTAGAGCCGCACGTCGGATCGATGCCTGGTCATCGCCACATAGGTCAGATGCCGGTCCATCGTATCGGAGGCCAGGACGAAGGCCCGGTCGACCGTCGCCCCCTGCAGCTTGTGGACCGTGGTGGCGTAGCCGTGATCGATGGCTCGATAGGTCTCGATCGGCACGACGACGGTATCGTCCCCGCGACCGTCGAGGGCGACGACCAACCGATCGGGATGGACCTCGGCGACGCTGCCGAGCATGCCGTTCTTCACCCCGAGATCGGCGTCGTTTTCGAGGAAGACGACGCGATCGGACGGCGCGAAGGCACGGAGACCATCGTTCGTCTCGAAGGCCCGCTCTCCCGCTTCGATCCCGCGGGCGAGTTCTCCACGTTCTTGGAGCGCGGCGCGGATCTCGTCGTTGATCGCCCGGGCGTCGACACGGCGATGCGCCATCGCCACACGGCTCGCGTCAGGATGGACCTCTCGATCGGCGAGATAGTCGGCGACGAGCGTGCTCCGGGCGCTCTCGCGCGTGTCGTCGAACCGCACCGCACCTCGTTCTGCATAGGCACGAAGACCCTCCGCCGTGCGATGGGTGGCGAAGGCGACCGACGCCTCCCTCTGCCAGTCTTCCCGCTGTCTGCGAATCTCCTGAAGCTCGATGTGCCCGACCTGCTCGGCGATGGCGCGGAACGGCGCGCCGGCGGCGATCGCCTGAAGCTGCTCGTGATCACCGACCAGCACCAGCTTCGCACCGCGCCGTTCGACCTCTTCGACGAAGCCGGCGAGCTGGCGCGAACCGATCATGCCGGCCTCGTCGACGACGAGAACGTCACCCTTCTCCAGAAGATCGATCTCCTGCGCCCAACGCCGCTCCCAGGAGGCCAGCGTCCGGCTGCGGATGCCGGCGGATTCCTCGAGCCCTTCGGCGGCCTTGCCGGCGAGCGCAGCGCCGAAGACACGACGGCCTTCCGCCTCCCATGCTTCGTGCGCCGCCGCGAGCATGGTCGACTTGCCGGCACCGGCGAACCCGACGACCGCCGCGATGCGCCGTGGCCCGGTGACGTGCTCGATCGCCTGTCGTTGCTCGGCCGACAATCCGGCCCGCGCGACACGACGGTCGCGCTCAGCGATCGTCATCTCGCCGCGCGTGACCTTGCCGGAGCAATCCGACGCGACCGCCTTGCGGATCGCGTGGTCCTGATGCTCGATCGCCCGTGCCACTCGCCGCGTGGCGACGCGATGCGATGCGTCCGCCGACAGCCGCTCGGCCGCATCGGCGAGCCGCCCTTCGAGGTCGACCATCTCACGCGTCGAATACCGCGCCGGCTCGATCTTGACCTCCTCGGTCTTTCTCTCTGCCTGCAGTTCGACCAAGAGCGGCGACGCCATCACGGCAGCCAAGGCGTTCTGGAACACCTGTACGTCGTCGACGTAACGGTGAAGGACGCGGGCGACGTCGCGCCGATCGAACACGCTCTTCTCGTTGGTGAGAAGCGCGAGAACCTCGTCCGGCTTCCGCCGGATCAGCTCGGCGTTGCGCCGAAACGCCTCCGCGTCGAGCCGCGCCCGCGAAACCTCCCGACCGACCCTGGCAAGCTGGGTCGCGTGGACACCGACATGCCGTGTCGGCTCTATCCCGAGCCCCAGCGTTTCGTGCGAGCGATGGTCGATCCGCACGTCGAGGCCGGCGGCCGCGAGCTTCGCGTTCGCCAGGGTCTCCCAGCTCTGCCGTAGCTCCTTCACCTGCATCTGCGTCGTCGCGCGCCCCTGCGACAGCAGCCATTTGTTCTGTCGCTCGAGATCGGTCTTCGCGCCGAGCCCTTCCGCCGAGACGACCCGCGTCGTCATCAGCAGGTGGGCGTGGTGGTTGCGCTCGTCCATCTCGTCATGGGGAACATGGATCGCCACGTCGACGGCGACGCCATGCCGATCGGCGATGTGCTGCGCGAACTCCTGCGCGAGCTCTTTGCGCGCATCGGCCGACAGCTCGTGCGGCAGCGACACCTCCACCTCACGGGCGACCCGCGCATCCCTGCGCGTCTCCTTTCGCTCGGCCTCGTTCCACAGGAGCGACCGGTCGCGCGCCCAGGCTGCCTCTGTTCCCTTCGGCAGCACGATCTCGACGTGGGAGACACCGCGCTTGCCCGTGTAGTCGTGAACGACACCGTCCCGCTCGTTGACGAGGCGCGTCGCCGTACGATAGGCGGCGGCGGCCACGGCGCTCCGCCCGGAGCCCCGAGAGATCGGCTTCATCGAGGCGTGAAAAATCGCCAAAGACAGTCTCCATTTCCAGAATAGAGCTATCCACGATCCGTGTTGCCGGCAACACGTAAGTGCGCCCTTGTGTCCTTCCTCACTTCGTTCGGTCGTAACGGTGTGTCTTCGTTGCATAGGTTTCCGTACGACTGTCTCGATTGCAATGCTGTTCTTCTTTCCATATGCCATTTCCACGGATGAACCGTGTCCATGGCACCGAGGTGTAGCCTCGGCATATTCGACCGGAAAGGAAAGAACCAATGGCGCGCAAGAGCATCGAGCAGCGATTGGCCGAACTCGAAGCCAAGAAGGCGACGCTCAAGGCGCGACTGACGAAGCAGTCCCGCACCGAGGACACACGGCGCAAGGTCCTGCTCGGTGCCTTCCTCCTGCATCGCCTCGAGAACCGGGCCGACGACGAGACCGTCAAACTCGTCTCGACCTGGTTGCGGCGTGAACTGCCCGGCTTCCTCGTCCGCGATGCCGATCGTCCGCTCTTCGCCGCGTTCGTCGCCGGCGGGGCGATGGCCGGCGACGAGATGACCGACACCGTGGCATCGGTCGATGCCTGAGATCGACGAGCTCGTCGCCACGATCTGGCGCGTCGCCGTCGCCTTCCTCGTCGTCGCGGTTCTGGTGACACTCGGCCCCTGGGCCGCGGATGCGTTTCGTGACGGCGATCCTCGGCTCGCTGCCCTCTTGGATCGCAGCACGCGGCTCGGCATCGCCGCCTTCCTGTCTCTCTGGTTCTTCGTCACGACGATCGGCATTCGCGTGCCGCGCATCGCCGCCTTCACCGGGACCGCTTCGGCAGTCGCGATCGTCTCACTCGCCCTGTGGGCTTACGGTCCGACGATCGTGCGGCTCTACGCCGTCCCCGGCTTCGATCTCCCGATCACCGATCGCGCGATCGTCGCCGGCTGCATGCTCTGGCTGATCGGCTGGGCTCTCCTCGTCCGAGTGGCTGCCGGATCGGCGGGACGGACGCACGATCCGGTCGAACGGCATCGCGCCGCCTCGTCGGTCTACGGCGACGCGCGGTGGGCGACGATGGAACAGGCCGCGGCCGCATTGCCGGCCGCCGGATCGATCGTCGTCGGGGAGCGCTTTCGGGTCGATCTCGAACCCGATCTTGCGATGAGCTTCGACCCTCGCCGCTCAGACACCTGGGGACGGGGAGGGGCGGCACCACTCCTCGCCTTCGATCTCGAACGCGGCATCGGCAGCGGCCACGGTCTGGTGATTTCCGGATCGGGCGGCGGCAAGACCACGGCCAATGTCGTTCCGACGTTGCTGCGTTGGCCGGGCAACGCGGTCGTTTTCGATCCGTCGATCGAAGTGCTGCCCATGGTGCGCGACGCGCGGGCCACCTTGCGCGACGAGCCGCGCCACATCTTCACGATCGATCCGAACGATCCGGCCGGGTCGGTCGATCTGCTCGACTGGATCGGCACCGGCACCAAGACCGCCGAAGAGGATATTGCGACGGTCGCGAGTTGGTTCGCCGGCTCGAAGACCGAAAGCCGCGATCCGTTCTTCGCCCAGATGGCCGAAGCGCTGATCCGCGGTCTCCTCGCCCATCTGACCCTGTCGAAATCGGAAACCGACCGCACCCTCCGGCGCCTGCGCATCCTGATGTCGGAGAGCCACGATCACTTCCAGACGACGACGCTGGAGGCGATCCTGAAGGAGTGGGCGGTCGACAGCTACGTGCATCGCCAGCTCGGACCGTTTCGCGGCATGCACGGCGCCACATTCTCCGGCATCTATTCCAATGCCGGCGACATGACGAACTGGCTCGCCTTCCCACGCTTCGCCGACATGGTGAGCACCGCGACCGGCTGGAAGACCACCGATCTCGCGACGAAACACGTCGACGTCTTCATCAACCTGCCGCTCGCCACCGTACAGGAGCACCCCGGCCTCGGTCGCGTCGTGCTCGGCGCGCTGCTCAACAGCGTGCATCATCACGACAGCGTTCGTCTCGCCAGCGGCGACGAGGCGGCCGTGCCGCTCTCGAAGCGCGTTCTGTTCCTCGTCGACGAGGCCGCCCGCCTGCAGAACATGCAGGTGCTGACGCTCGTGCGCGATGCCGGTCGCAAGTACCGGGCGACCCTCGTCATGATCTACCAGTCGCTCGGGCAGATGGACGCGATCTGGTCCGAAGACGGCCGCGTCGCCTGGATGGACTCGGCGTCGTGGATTTCGTTCTCGGCGATCAACTCCAACGAGACCGCGAAATACGTCTCCGACCGTTGCGGCACGATGACCGTCGAGGCGACGTCGCGCACGGTCGGCGCGAACGCGCGAGGCGCCACGAGCTCGGCCAGCGTCTCGGTCCAGCGGCGCAACCTGATCAATCCCGACGAGGTCATGCGGCTTCGCGGCGACGAGCAGATCGTCTTCGTTCTGGCTGAGCCACCGATCCGATGTGGTCGGGCGTTCTGGTTCAGGCGACCGGAGATGCGCGCCGTCGTCGCCGAGAACCGTTTTCACGCCGGATGACACCGCACCGGTTCCGACGATCCTCGATGAATTCGAGCACTGCCGAGCTTCCATTTCTGGGAGGTCCGCCATCCTGCTGCCGTAGGTTGAGCCTACCGAATCGAGTTCGCGATTCGGCTCGAGGTCGTAGCCGGTCCGAGGGTCGCCGCCGGCTCCCCTCGGGCACGACCGCGACGCATCACCGTTCGTGCCGAAGCCTCGATCGTCACGATCGGTCGGCGCCGTTCAGAACCGGAAGACCCGTCGCGTGGCCGACTACGACGAGACCCTGGCGTTCATCGCGTCCATCGACGACGCCCCGACAGCGGATGAGGTCTGCCGTCGCTTGCTCGGGTTGAGCAGCCGCTTCGGCCTCACCGGCGTGATCGCCGGCACGATGCCGGGATCCGGCACACCGCCCTCCGACCAACAACGCCACATCCTGCTCGATGGGTGGCCCGACGGTTGGATCGATCGCTATGTCCAACGCGACTATGTCCACATCGACCCCGTCATCGAGAGAATCCGCAAGGACCGCAATCCGTTCATGTGGGACGAGGCACCGATCGCGCCGACGCTTCGGCGAGAAGCGGCGACGATGAACGGAGAGGCCCGAGAATTCGGGCTGGCCGGTGGAATGGCCGTGCCGCTCGTCACGCTCGAAGGGAAAATCGCTTCCGTCTCCTTCGGCGGCCATCACATCGAACTCTCCCCGGACGATCGCAGCATGCTCGCGCTCGTGTCCATCTATGCCATCGGTCGGGCGTTTCGTCTGAGCCGGCCGACGTCGCCGGCCCGGCCCCTTCTCTCACCTCGTGAGACCGAGGCCATCCGCTGGGCTGCCATCGGCAAGACCGACTGGGAGATTTCCATGATCATGGCGATTTCCGAGCACACCGCGGCGCGCCATCTCGCCAACGCGAAACGCAAGCTCGGCGCCGCCAATCGTGCTCACGCCGTCGCCGAAGCGATCCGCGCCGGCATCGTCCGCTGACGAAATCAATACCCGGATCCCGCAATTGGCGCCCCCGCTGCATTGAACGATGGTCCCGGCCTCTCGACACAGGAGGTCACCATGATCATCGCAGTTTCCGGAGCCGATCAGGCCGAGTTCCCCCACCTCTTCGAGCAGTCGTCGCGGCTACGCCACCAGGTGTTCGTCGAAGAAATGGGATGGGAGGACCTGCGCCGCGCCGACGGCCGCGAATTCGACCAGTTCGACGACGAACATGCGGTCCATCACTTCTGCGTTCGCGATGGTGCCGTCGTCGGCTATCAGCGGATGCTGCCGACGACGCGTCCGAACCTGCTCTCCTCCGTCTTTCCCGAACTCTGCGAGGGCACGCCGCCGTGCTCCGATCGCATATGGGAGCTCACCCGATACTGCGTCGCGCCCGAACATCGTGACGGGCGGCGCGGTGTGTCGACGGCCGGCTCCGAACTGATCGCCGGTTTCGTCGAATGGGGCATGAGTTCCGGCATCGACAACGTCATCATCGAGTTCGAGCCGATGTGGGTCCTACGCGCCATGCAACTCCAGTTTCTCGCCCGCCCGCTCGGCTTCCAGCGAAAGATCGGCAACCAGCAGATCGTCGCGACCCAGGTCGGCTTCGGCCAGCGCACCATCGACGCCATCCGCGCGTTCCGTGGGGCTCACGCACCCGTCTTGGAACTCTGGGGCCGGCTCGGCGAGGCGACGCCGCAGGCCCTGGCCGTCTGAACAGGAGATGGAACCGGTAGGCTGGAGACCCACGATGACGAAACTGTCCTTCGCTCGCCCGAGCACCACGATCGCCGAAATCATCCTGCCGGCGACAGGAGTGCTGGCGATCGACGATCTCGATTGCCTCGCCGATCGGCTCGAACGCGCCAATGGCGACGAGGCGCTCCGCGTTCTCGTCGTTCGCAGCGCCGCCGACGTCTTCTCGTCCGGAGCTGATCCGGCCGAGCTCGCTGCGATCGACGACCTGGCCGGGCTTTCGGCGACGGTCACACGCTTCTTTGAAGCGCTGATCGGATGCGACAAGATCTTGATCGCCGCGGTCGACGGTCCTTGCACCGGTCTCGGCATGACGATGCTGCTGCATTTCGATGCGGTTCTCGCGACCGATGCGGCGCGGTTCTCGGCGCCGTTCGTGGAACTCGGGCTCGTGCCGGAAGCCGCCTCGACGCTCCTGGCGGTGAGGAGGTTCGGCTATCTCCGTGCCTTCGACATCTTCTGCGGGGGAGGGGAGATCGACGCCGCCGAGGCCATGTCGATCGGTCTCGTCGGCGAGCATGTCGCGAGAGGCGAGTTGCTGGCAATCGCACGCGAGCGTGCGAGCCGACTGGCGCGCAAGCCGGCGGCCGCCCTCGCCGCCACCCGGCGGTTGTTGCGCTCGACCGAAGAGGCGAGGGCACGTTGTCGTACCGAGATCGAACTCTTCGAAGAGTGCCTCCGATCGGCGGCGACGCGTCGCCGTCTCGCCCTCGTCGGACATCGCCGGACGACGGAACGCCGGGAGGCGGCCGCATGAGCGGCCGTCAGACGACGAGAAAGGCCGACGCCTTTCCGCGAGGGAGCCTCGCCGATTGGATCGCCGACGAGATTTCCGCCGTCGAAGCCACGACGCGGGGGCGATATCCTCGGACTTCACATCTGCTCGTCCTCGCACTCGAAACATTGGCCGCGGAAGTGTCGAACGAGCCCAGCGATCGATCGGCGCCCGATTGGACATCGTGAGACCCGCGACGCGGACCGGTCGACCCGGGTCCTCAGAGCGCAGTTGAACGCGCGGCCGGTCGGCGACGACCGCCGTGCGATCTACCACTTGGAATCCTCTTCTTCGGGTTCATCAAGCCGTCCGTAGAACCGGGGATGAAGCCGAGCCGATCGATCAGGAACGCGAGCTGCTCTTGTGCAATCTTCGCCGCGGCTTGGCGCCGCTGATACTCATCCCGCAGATCCCGTGCCTTTACCTCAGCCTCCGAAAGGACACGCTCGGCATGGCGCCACGCTTCGTAGATGGCCTGATCGTCGGCGATCTGACGACGGTTTTCGTCTAGAGCGTCGCACGTAGCCCGTTCGAGATCGGCTGCGCTCAGCCGCTCGATCCGCTCCCGCCAACCAACATCAGCGCTCGCCGTCGGCAGGTTCCCGAATCTCTGCATTGTGTCGGGGCTCGAAGTTGGTTCGCGGTGCGCCCCCGCCAACACGATCCCTGATCCCTAGCCGGGGGGTGGAAAGTCGAACAAGCCGACTCCTGAGACCTTTAGCACCGAGGCACCTGGACATACGTCACAGGCCCCCGGCCTTTCGGTCAGAGGATCTCGGCGCCATAACGGCCGGCGCCAGCCGTCTTGTTCAGGGTTTCCACACCCCGGAGCAGCGCGTACTGCCCGTCGGCACTATAGGCTGACGCAGCGAGTCTTGCCAATCTTTCGCACGGATGACGAAGCAGTCCGCTCGCATTCGGTGATGACCGGCATCATTCGCGAGCGCTGGATATTCGTAGCCATGGAAAAGGCCACTGACCTTTATCCGAGCGTTCAATTTTTGTTGATTTTTTGTTAATCTATGCTAATATTTAAGTCGTGTTCTTGTGCCAGAAGGTGTTGCCCATGCCAACACAAGCTTCGGTAGATTTGCTCCCTGTATCGTTAACTTACTCGGAAGGGCTTCTTAGCGTATTGCTCTTGGTTGCTGTCGTATTTTGGATATTTCCCGCGCAGGAATACATTACGACGCTGCAGAGGATCGGCTATTCCGCTGCTATTGTCGGATTGACCTCTGGTGTTGTAACGCTCATCGTCCCATTCGTAAAACTTGTACCAACTCCACGCGATCGGAGCGCTGCAGCCGAACCGACGACGCCGCAGGGACCAAGTGTCGTCGTCCTTATTAATAATGGGCCAGGGCAATCAACCACTCCCGTCTGCGCTCCAGGGGCGCCTGTCGCCGCCCCGATGACACCGAGCTTCACAGCGATTCAAGTGCCAGCCCCAACCGCACCAGTTCAGCCAATAATCCCGGCTCAAGCGCCCACTCATTCGCCTCCTCAGGCAGAACCTTCAGGACCTACCTATCGGCCTAGCCCAGGCCAGCCTACGCCGGCGGTTATGCGCACACTCACCGCCCGGTACGTGAAGCACGGAACAGAGACACTCAACATCATAAGCCCTACCTATGCCCCCTTAGAGGAGGGGTCTGGCGGGGATGCCGCAATGAACTGCGATCGGAATACCGGCTGGGGCATACAAAACATCAATGGAAACACAGTCGCCTATACGTGTGATTCCATGCGGAATACACTTCTCTCTGTAGAAGGCAGTGGCTACACCGCAACGTTGCAGCTGGACGGTTCTATCAACAGGTCTGGGGGCTTGCGGATAGGCTGATTTCGGCACCGCAGCGGCGGACCGAAGCGACGACAGGCCGGTCGTGGTCGGCGAGGATGTCGGCTGGCCGGCCGATGGCTGGCTATGCCTCCCCTCAAGCGGCCTCCCTTCGCTGAATGAAGAGCAAGCGGCGGATGTTGTAGACGAGGTTCACCAGCCCGATCCTGGTCGTCGCTCGGGCGATGCCGATGGTCCGGACGACGAGGCCGATCCTCGTCTTCTGATCGGCGAAGACGTGCTCGACCCGGCTGCGGATCTTGGATTTGGCGTTGTTCGCCCGCCGAGTGCGCTCCGGCATCGGCCTTCCCTTCGGCTTCTTGCGATGAACCCTGCTGACGAAGCCGTTGTCCTCCATGAAGGCCTCGTTGACGGCGGAGCGATAGGCGGTGTCGGCCCACACCGTCCGCGCCGTGTTGGTCGTGTCGAGCAGACCGTCGCGCAGCACCGCGCCCTCGTAGGCGGCCGCGTCCGTGACCTTCCATGTCCGGATGAAGCCGTGACCGACGTCGATGGCGACGTGGTTCTGGTAGCCGAAGGAGGGAATGGCGATGTCGACCGGCGGCTTGGTCCCGTCCGGCCGCTCCTTCGCCTTGGTGAACTTCACCGTCCACCGAGCGTCGCGGTCTTTGTGCCGGAGTTTCGCCGGCCGGTTCTTCCAATCCTCGGGAACGCGACCCTCCTTGATGGTCCGACGTTCTTCGTCGGTGTTGCGTTGCTTCGGCGCCACGACCAGGCTGGCGTCGACGATCTGGCCCGACATGGCGATGTAGCCGGAAGCCCGCAGTGCTGTCTCGAAACGGGCGAACAGGCCCTTGATCGCGTCCGCCCTGGTGAGCTTCTCCCGAAACAGCCAAATCGTCCGGGCGTCGGGCACGCGGTCGTCGAGGCCGAGCCCGAGGAAACGCATGAACGACAGCCGGTCGTTGATCAGGAATTCGGTGCGCTCGTCCGACAGGTTGTTGGTGGTCTGGATGACCAGCACCTTGAACATCAGCACCGGGTCGAAGGGGGGGCGGCCACCGCGCTCGCCCGTCGAGTAGTTCAGGGCGGCAGCGAGATCGGGGCGGAAGATCTCGAAGTCGACGGCGCGCCCGAAGGCCTCCAACTGATCGCCGAGGTCGCTCAGCCGCTTCAGGCGATCGTCGAAATCGAAGAAAGAGCTGGCTTCGGGAATTTGAACAGGTCCGTTGAGTGGTCTTTCCGCCTGTGAGCAGCCAAGATGGCTTGGCGAACAGGAGAGAAGATGTCGAGACGACCGCGCCGGAACCACACCCCTGCCTTCAAAGCGAAAGTGGCGCTGGCTGCCATCAGGGGCGAGAAGACGCTCGCCGAACTGGCTCAGCAGTATGACGTCCATGCGAACCAGATCACGACGTGGAAGTCGCAGCTCCTCGACGGTGCTGCCGGCGTGTTCGGGGCAGAGACGCGACCCGATCCCGAGACGCCGCCGATCGACCTGAAGGCTCTCCACGCGAAGATCGGCGAGTTGACACTGACCAACGATTTTTTAGCCGGAGCGCTCGCGAAGGCCGGCCTTCCGAGCGCAAAGCGATGATCGACCCTGCGCACGAGCTGCCGATCTCCAAACAGGCGGAAGCTCTCGGGATCAGCCGTGGCAGCGTCTACTACGTGCCGAAGCCGGTGCCGGCCGTCGATCTGGCGATCATGCGGCGGATCGACGAGCTTCATCTGAACTACCCGTTCGCGGGCAGCCGAATGATGGCGGCTCTGCTGGCGAACCAGGGCGTCGATGTCGGTCGCCGCCATGTCCGAACTCTGATGAAGAAGATGGGGATCGAGGCAATCTACCGGAAGCCGAACACCTCGAAGCCGGCGGTCGGGCACAAGATCTATCCGTACCTTCTTCGAAAGCTGAAGGTGGAGCGGCCGAACCAAGTCTGGGCGGCCGACATCACCTACATCCCGATGGCCAAGGGCTTCGTCTACCTCACGGCCGTCGTCGACTGGTTCACCCGGCGCGTCCTGACATGGCGGTTGTCGATCACGATGGAGGCCGAGTTCTGCGTCGAAGCTCTCCAGGAGGCTCTGGCCCGCTACGGCAAACCCGAGATCTTCAACACGGATCAGGGTTCGCAGTTCACGTCGGCCGCCTTCACCTCGGTGCTCACCGACGCCGGCGTGGCGATCAGCATGGACGGCAAGGGGTCTTGGCGGGACAACGTCTTCGTCGAGCGGCTTTGGCGGTCGGTCAAATACGAGGAGGTGTACCTCCGCGCCTACGCCACGGTCGCCGAGGCCCGCGCCTCGATCGGCCGCTATCTCGGCTGGTACAACGGTTCACGTCCACACTCGAGTCTTGACCGGCGAACTCCGGATCAGGCCTACTTCAACAACACGCCGCTCCTCGCGGCGGCATGAACGAGGCGGGAACCCACTCAACGGACCGGGCCTGACTGTTCAAATCAGCGAGACCACCTCTGAACCCGGGTGCCTTGCCCATCGCATCGCCTCCAACCCATCGGAGACGATCGAATCAGAAAACGGCCAATTCCGCCAGGTTTTTAGAACCGTCCAGCTATATTACGAGGATAATCCGAATACGCTATCGTTACCGATAAGGCTTTCTTTTACAAAAAACTCAACAGATGGACTTGATGAAAAATATAATGTTGGTTCTCTAGTTATAGATGATCGCGTAGATCGAAATACATTTTTATTTAAGTTAAATTCTACCGCTGTTTGTCTACTAAGACACTCAGATTTCGTGACGGTTCACGCTGCAAATGGAACAATTGAGACGCTCAATCTCGCGAAGTCTAGCACCTCTATATATGCCGCGTTGTCACGCGACTTCCCAGACTTAGCCACTGCCGCACCTGAGAATAGGAGTTGTGAGTGATGACCTCCACCGGAGCTTCGCAGGCGAAAAATTGTATTTGAATTACAGGGCATTGTGAGGTGGTCCCGTCCGGGTGGACAGATTGGCGGCCGTCGTAAGCTTGGGCCTTTGGTCCGTCACGCCGCCAATCTGATGTCGCCGGCCTCCTCGTGGACCTCGACGGGCGTACGCCCACCGTGTGTCGAGTGAGGTCGGTCGAAGTTGTAGTAGTTGATCCACCGGCCGATGCCGGCGCGGGCTTCCGAGCCGGTTTCGTAGGCATGGAAGTAGATGCACTCGTACTTCATCGATCGCCATAGCCGCTCGATGAAGACGTTGTCCATCCACCGGCCTCGACCGTCCATGGATATTCGAACGCCTGCGTCGGTCAGAACCTCCGTGAACCGTGGGCTGGTGAACTGGCTGCCCTGGTCCGTGTTGAAGATTTCCGGTCTCCCATGTCTCGCCATGGCCTCCTCGACCGCAGCGATGCTGAAGTCGGCGTCCATCGTGTTCGACAGCCGCCACGCCAGCACCCGCCGGCTCGCCCAGTCCATCACGGCGACGAGGTAGAGAAAGCCCCGTCGCATCGGGATGTAAGTGATGTCCGCGCACCAGACGTGGTTCGGCCTGACGATGTCGAGGTTCCGCAGCAGATACGGCCATTTCTTGTGCTCGGGATGCGGGATGGTCGTCCTCGGTCGTTGATAGACCGCCTGCAATCCCATCTTCCGCATCAACCGCCGGATCCGTTTCCGGCCGACCGTATGGCCGTGCCGTCGCAGATGACGAGCCATCTGTCGAGAGCCGTACCACGGCGTCTCCAGGAACTGCTCGTCGATCAGCCGCATCAGCGACAGGTTCAACGGTGTCTCGGCCGCTGCCGGCGCGTAGAACGCCGAGCGACTGATGCCGACGAGTTCGCACTGCCGTCGGGTCGTGAGCCTGGGGTGGTCGGGTTCGATCATTTCGCGCCTCCGGCCGACGCTCAGCGTCCGGAGGCTCGTTTCAAAAAATCCCGCTCCACGACGAGCTGGCCGATCATCGCGTGCAGCTTTTCGACCTCACCGTCGCGGGCATTCTCAGCCGCTTCGGCTTTGCCGGAGAAGACGCCCGACATTCCGTCGATCGCTTGCTTCTTCCACGCGCTGATCATCGTCTGATGGACGCCGTACTTCACCGTCAGCTGCGCCACCGTTGCCTCGCCGCGGATCGCTTCTAGCGCGACCTTGGCCTTGAAATCTGCCGAGCCGAAGGCCTGCGCAGCTAATACCGTTTCCGCTTCCCCGTCATCGGGATCGTCCTTCTCTCAGGTCGACCCAAGCTTATCGAACTGTCCGCCGAACGGGGACCACCTCAGCGATGAGCGGTCCCCGTCGGCGAGTGCTCGGACGATGTTGGGCTGAACCGCGATGGTTTCGGTCACCAGTTCGGTCATGCGCTCGACCATATTCAAACGCATCCGAAAGCTGCTCTCGGCCGATTCCAGCGCCTCGTCGAGAGCCGTTCGGGTCAGATAATTGCCGAACAGGATCAGAGCAGTGATGATTGCGAGGATCGATGCGAAAGCAAATGAACCGTAGACGACCATTAGTTTGATTTTAATTGTCTTCATAACGGACGCGCCATCACAGATATTTATGAATTGTTGTTAATAAAATGGCGTTTAGATTCGGTAAAATTTGCAGTCAGCACAAGTACGGATGAAGATTCGATTTCGTCTGCGCAAGCCGGCGCAGGCCAAGGGCCTTCGCCATCTTTGATAATTCGTCTTTCGCGTCGTTCAATCGGAGGTTTTGTTTGAGTGGGGGGGTCGATCGGCGACGATCGATATCAGGCGCACGTGAGGTCTCGTTCGATCGAAAGCCGACAGCGTCGTCGATGTCGACCCCGCACTCCATGGCTGGATCGCCTGGGCGGCAGCCTCTGCTCGCAGCCAATGGGGTGGGGGCGTTCCACTACTCCGGTTTGGCCGTGGGCAGATGCCAATCACGTCCGATCGCGACGAGCCTCACGCCGGTGGTGATGGCCGCCCCGAGCGGCGCGGTGAGCGGGTAGGGCATGCCGAAATGGTCGCCGAAGGTGACGACGGCGGCGCCGGCCAGCGCGGCAAGGGCATAGACCTCCCGGCGCAGCACCATCGGGGTCTGTGCGGTCAGGACGTCGCGGGCGATGCCGCCGCCGATCGCGGTCATCATGCCGAGCATCGCGGCCATCAGCGGCGACAGTCCCGCGTCGAGCGCCTTGCGCGCGCCGACCACGGCGAACAGCCCGAGGCCGAAGGCGTCAAACACCGCCACCGGCGCCGACAGGCGGGTGATCAGGCCATAGGCGAAGTAGCAGGCGATCCCGGCGAGGGCGGAGATGGCGCAGTAGTGCCAGGTGGCGATGGCCATCGGCGGCGTCAACCCGATCAGCACGTCGCGGACGATGCCGCCCGAGGCGGCCGCGACGAAGGCGAGGAAGATCACGCCGAAGGGATCGAGCCGGTGCTGGACGGCGCGGGTGCCGCCGCTGAGCGCGAAGACGAAGGTGCCGACGAAATCGAGCAGCGTCAGAAGCATGGCGTGGGTCCGTTGCGAAGCAAGGTGGGCCGGGAGGGGCGGTCGGTGTGGTCGGTGTGGTCGGGAATGGCGGGGTCGGACGCCCGCCGCACCCCCTCCCGCCGGAAGAGACGCGCCGTCGAGAGGCTGCCGCGGGTGCGGCGCCAGCCGGGGCGACATCCGTAGCAAACCCGATGCGAAGCGGCGAGACGGGCCGGCGCCGGCCTTGGTCGAGACGGCGGTTCGGGGCCGAGAAGCATGTTCATACAGAGACTTGAGTTGGCCGTCATGGGGTCGTCCGTGGGGCGAAGCAGTGCCGGCGAGTGGCTGGACAGAGTGTCACAGGATCGGATCTGGGTTGGTTATCAGTTGAAAAACTCGACGATATCGTCTACTTTTTCAACTGTCTTCTTTCGCAGAGACCAAGAGTTCCGATCCCGAACGTGTGGTGGCGCGCAGCACCCGTTCGAGGTGGGACGACGCATGTCACCGGGGCCGTCGGCCCCCACTCGTCGGCATCTGCCCGAGCGCACCGAAACGCCAACCGACCTCAGATCGAGAGGCTCCCATGACCCATCCATCCGCCACGGCGTCGCGCACGGCGCCCTCGTCGGCCACCTCGGCGACCTTTCAGGGCACCGACAAGCTCCTGATCGGCATCATCCTCGGCGTGATCACCTTCTAGCTCTTCGCCCAGACGACGCTCAACGTCGCCCCGGACATGCAGAGGGATCTCGGCCTGGACAACAGCCTGATGAACATCGCGGTGGCGATCACCGCCCTGTTCTCCGGCATCTTCATCGTCGTCATCGGCGGCCTCGCCGACCGGGTCGGCCGCGTCAAGGTGGTCCAGATCGGCTTTCTCCTCAGCATCCTCGGCTCGTTGCTGATCGCCGTCGCTCCGAGCGGCACGCTCGCGCCCTGGTTCATCTTCCCCGGCCGTGCCCTCCAGGGCCTCTCGGCCGCCTGCATCATGCCGGCCAGCCTGGCGCTGGTGAAGACCTATTGGGACGGGGCGGCACGTCAGCGCGCGGTCTCGATGTGGTCGATCGGTTCGTGGGGCGGCTCCGGCGTGTGCTCGCTGTTCGGCGGCTTCGTCGCCGAGAACTTCGGCTGGCGCCACATCTTCTTCGCCTCGATCGCCGTCGCCCTCGCCGGTCTCGCCCTGATCCAGGGCACCCCGGAGAGCAAGGCCGAGACCAAGGGCTCCTACAAGTTCGACCTCGCCGGCGTGCTGGCCTTCATGGTCGCGATGATCTCGCTGCAGATCTTCGTCACCCAGGGCAACAAGCTCGGCTGGACCAGCCCGCTGATCCTGACCCTCGGCGCCGTCGCGCTGGTCTTCGGCAGCCTGTTCTTCCGCATCGAATCCCGCGCCTCGAACGCCTTCGTCGACTTCAAGCTCTTCGCCAACCCGACCTACACCGGCGCCACCCTCTCCAACTTCCTGCTCAACGGCGTCGCCGGGACCCTGCTGGTCTCGCTCCAGCTGGTGCAGCGCGGCGGCAACATCTCGGCCCAGCAGGCCGGCATGCTGACGCTCGGCTACGCGGTCGCGATCATCGCCTTCATCCGCGTCGGAGAGAAGCTCCTGCAGCGCTTCGGCTCCCGTAAGCCGATGATCTGGGGCTGCCTGATCACCGGCCTGTCGATCGTGCTGCTCACTCCGGCCCACCTGATGCTCGCCGACTACCAGATCATGGCGATGATCGGCTACACGCTGTTCGGCATCGGGCTTGCCTTCTATGCGACGCCCTCGACCGACGCCGCCCTCTCCGCCCTTCCGGCCGCCCAGGCGGGCTCCGGCGCCGGCATCTACAAGATGGCCTCCTCGCTCGGCGCCGCCTTCGGCGTGGCCATCTCGGCGGCGATCTTCACCGCCCTCACCGCCGATCCCGAGAGCATCCGTTGGCTCGAAGGCGTGATCACCTTCCAGGGTCGCCAGGACAACCTCGCCATCCGCGAAGCCGCGATCATCGCCCTCTCCTTCAACGTCTTCATGGTCCTGGTCGCCATCGGATCGATCATGCTGACCGTGCCGAAGGGGAACCCGAAGGCGATCGCGCCGGCCCCCGCCGCCAAGCCCTGATCCCGACATCCCGGACCCCGACGACGATCTCCGGATCGGTCGGGGCCCCCCCCTCGAGACACCGAGCGGAGTTGCGACCATGCACGCGCTTCTGGAAGACCTCACCACCGAGCAGCCGTCGATCACCGTCTGGCGGCATCACCTCCATCGCCACCCGGAACTGGCCTTCGGCGAGACGCAGACCGCGGCCTACATCGCCGACCTGCTCGAGACCTGGGGCTGGGACGTCACGCGAGGCGTCGGCAAGACCGGCGTCGTCGCCTCGCTCACCGTCGGCACCAGCGGCAAGGCGATCGCGCTGCGCGCCGACACCGACGCCCTCCCGGTCCGCGAGGCGGGCGAGAGCGATCACAAGAGCACCGTCGACGGCCGATCGCACACCTGCGGCCACGACGGCCACTCCGCCATGCTGCTCGCCGCCGCTCGCCGCCTGGCGAAGACCCGCAACTTCGACGGAACCGTCCGCCTGATCTTCCAACCGGCGGAAGAGGTGATGGGCGGCGCCATGGCGATGATCGAGGACCGGCTGTTCGAGCGCTTCCCGGTCGATGCGGTGTTCGGCATGCACAACATGCCCGGCCTCGAACAGGGCAAGCTCTACTTCACCTCAGGTCCCGTCATGGCCGCCGTCGACAACTGGGAGATCGAGCTGACCGGCAAGGGGACCCACGGCTCGATGCCGGAGAAGGGCATCGATCCCGTCGTCGCCGGCGCCTCGCTGGTGATGGCGTTGCAGACCATCGTGTCGCGCAACGTCGCCGCCAAGGATTCCGCCGTCGTCTCGGTCGGCGCCTTCCTCGCCGGCGACGCCGGCAACGTCGTCCCGCAGACCGCCGTGCTGCGCCTGTCGGTCCGCAGCAGCGCGCCGGCGACGCGGTCCTTCGTCCTCGATCGCATCCGCCGCATCACCGCGGCGCAGGCCGTCTCCTACGGGGTCGAATACGAGATCCGCGAGGGACCGGCCGGCGCGGTTCTGGTCAACGACCCCGTTCACACCGCGATCTGCGCCGAGGTCGCCAAGGGTCTCCTCGGCGAGAGCCGGGTCTCGACCGACGGCCCGACCTTCATGGGCAGCGAGGACTTCGCCTTCTTCGCGGCGCGCCGGCCCGGGACCTATTGCTTCATCGGCAACGGCGACACGCCGATGGTGCACCACCCGATGTACGACTTCGACGACCGGAACCTGCCCGTCGGCGCCGCCTATTGGGTGGCCCTGACCGAGCACTACCTGCGCTGAACGTCCCGCCGAGAGGTCCGCCGCCGTTCGCCCCGCGGCGCCCCTCTCGCACCGATCGGACGGGCCGCCCCGCCCCGCGCGGAGTTGCCCGTCCGGTCGATCTTCGATAGGAGTCATGGTTGCAAGTGCCAACCATCGGCCACCATGACAGACCCCACCAAGCCGTTCCTCACCTACAAGCTCGATCTGGCGAAGACGTTGGCCACCAAGGCGGCCGACCCCTACTACCAGAAGAGCGTCGGTCTCCGGGTCCGCGAGCTGCGCGTCCTGCGGCTGGTGCACGACTTTCCCGGGATCGCGGCGACCGATCTCGGGCAGAAGATCGTCCTCGACAAGACGCTGCTGTCCAAGAACATCGCCCACCTCGAAGACCGCGGCCTGATCCAACGCCTGCCCGACAAGCGCGACAGCCGCCGCCAGTGTCTCCACCTGACCGACGAAGGCCTGCGGATCTGGAAGGAGAGCGAGCGGATCGGCCGCCGTCTCGAGGACGAGATGTTCGCCGAGATCTCCGACGACGACTGGCAGCGCCTACATGCGCTGCTCGACCGGGTCCTCACCTCGTTCGACCACTGGAAGGCGCGGCAACCGGCCGACGAGTGACGTCTGCGAGATGAAGCGGTCGTCTGCGCGCGAGATGAGCCCGCCGGGGATCAAGGCACGACGAATTCCGGTCGCGCCTGGGGCGGGGACAGGGCGTCGGCCGGTGGTAGGGCGAGGGGTTCCGCCAACCGGATCTCGGGGCCGATCTGGCGCCTTTCGATCGACCCTTCGATGGCACGGACGGCCGTCTCGACGGCGAGCCTGCCCTGGAGGCGGGGGTCGTCGAAGGGCGCGGCGTCGACGCGACCCCGCAGGAGACCGCGGCGGATCGCCTGAGTGTAGTAGGTCGCGATCAGCCGCACCCGACCCGACCGGGCGCGGATGCGTTCGACCGAGATCGCCGCCTCGATCGCCGGGGCGCTGCCGATCAGGTAATCGACGTCCGGGTGGCGGGCGAGAAGGTCCTCGACCAACATGAGCTGTTCCTGGGTATCGGTGTCGGCTCCACCCTCTTCGACGATCTCGACGTCGGAGCCCGCTAGTCCGTCGCGGATACCTGAGGAGAGAAACCCGACCCACCCCGCCACCTTCGGCCCGGTGGCGATCACGGCGCGGACCCGGCCCGATCCCTGGGGATGACGGCGGGCGAGGAACTCGCCGACCCGCAGCCCCATGTCGCGCCAGGAGACCCCTACCTTCGCCGCGACGGCACGGAAACCGACGTCGTTGATCGCCGCGACCACCGGGATCTTCGGCGCAGCGCGGTCGATCGCCGCGGCGATCTGCGGCGCGTCATAGCCGACCGACCCGAGGACGATGGCGTTGGCGCCCTCCTCGCGGCAGGCGTCGATGCGGGACGCCTGTTGATCGGCGCTGCGATAGCCGCCGGTCTCGCTGATCCTGAGCGCGACACCGAGGCGGCGCGCCTCCTCCACCATGCCGTAGCCGACGCTCAGCCAATACTCGTCCTTGACGTGGGGCACGATCGCGCACAGGCGCCAATGGCGTCGTGCTTCGACGAGGGGAAGGTGTATGACTCCGGTCTTGGGCCCGGTGTAATCGAACGGGTCCGCATGGCTTTCGAGCTGGATGCCGATCCCGGCGGCTTTCGACTGCGAGGCAGGATCCTCGGCGAAGGCGGGGCCGATCGGTACGGCGAGCCGGACGACGGACGCGAGGACGAGAGAGGCGATCATGAGGCGGCCGAACTTCGAGAGCCTCGTCAGTCTGACCTTCCTGGTACTCATGGGCCTGTTGCTCGCCGCGATCGGGACTGCCTGGAGCGGACTGAACCACCAAGCCACGACCGAGCGCAAGCTGATCGACCGCAATTTCCCGAGCGCCGAACTGGCGCGCGGCATGGCGCGTTCGGCCGAAGTGGCAACCGCCGCGGTGACGGCGGCCGAACGAGCGCCGGATCGTCGCGGCCTCGACGGACAGGCGGCATCGCTGCGGGGCGAACTCGATGCCATCGACGACCGGCTGCGGGCTCTGGCGCCGTTGATCGGCGAGATCGAAACGATCCGAGAGTTGCGCGAACGCTCGCGCGACAGTCGAGCGCGCGGCGACGAACTCGTCGCCGCGGTCCGTCACCGCTTCGATCTCGACGAGATGGCGATCGGACAGCGCGAGGCCGCCGGTCGGGCGGCCTCGGACCTCGCCACCGTCGCCGGCACTCTGATCGCCAATGCCCAGGCGCAGATGTCAGCCGGCCTCAGCGGGCTCTACGAGACGGCGTCGGATGCCGAACGGGCGGTGATCCTCGACAAGCTGGCCGAGGAGGATCTCTTCGTCCTGCAATCGATGACCGAGGTCCGCGAGGTCGCCCGGCGTCTCGTGTTCGGGATGGACGGTCTGACGACCGCGTCCGACACCGTCGGCCTCGCGGCGGCCCGCGCCCGGATCGCCGAAGACGTCCGGATGCTCGACCAACGCCTCGAGCGTATCGTCGACCCGACCCGCCGCACCCAGGCGATGGATCTCGCCGCGCGTTTCGATCGCGCCGTGCTCGGCGAGGGCGGGCTGGCGGCGACCCGCGGGGAGGCGCTCGCCACCGAGACCCGCATCGCGGCACTGGCCCGCGACACCAGCGCCGCCGCCAATCTGGTCTCCGCCTCGGCACGGGAAATCATGCGGACGATCGAAGCGGAAGTGCTCGCCTTTCAGCACCAGACGCTCGCTACCTCGCAGTGGTTGGTGGCGCTGGTCGGATCGCTCGGGGTCTTCGCACTTCTCGCCACCCTCGTGATCGGCCGTTATCTCAAAGTCCACGTCCTGTCGCGCCTGACCCGGGTGACCTCACATCTGGTCGCGCTCGGCGGCGGCCGCCTCGACGAGGAGGTCGAGGTCAGTGGCGCCGACGACATCGGCCGGATGGAGCGGGCGCTACGCGTCCTCCAGCTCCAGGTGCGGCGCAAGGAGCAGCTCGAGGACCAACTGAGGTCGCGGGGCAAGGAACTCGAAGCGGAAGTCACCAGCCGCACCGAGATGCTGCGGCAAGAGATGCACGCCCACGATCAGGCGCGCGCCGAGGCCGAACAGGCGAGCCGTTCCAAGTCCGAGTTCCTCGCCACCATGAGCCACGAGATCCGAACGCCCCTCAACGGATTGATCGGTATGCTGCGGCTGATGGGACGACCGGAGGCGCCCGGGGACGCGCAGCGGTTCGATCTGGCGCGGCGGTCGGCCGGCGATCTCAAGACCCTGCTCGACGACATCCTCGAACACGCCAAGGTCGAACTCGGCGACGCGAGCCCGAAGACGGACGCCTTCGAGGTCCGCGGTCTGGTGGCACGGGTGGCGGATCTGACGGCGCCCGCCGCCGCAACGAAGGGATTGCGCTTCGTCGTCGACATCGACGAGCGCCTGCCGCCGGCGCTGCGGGGCGACATGAGCCGGATCCAACAGATCCTGGTCAATCTCTGCTCCAACGCGGTGAAGTTCACCGATCACGGCGAGGTCGCCCTGATCGCCGAGTTGGACGGTGCCGATCGCGAAGGCCGCCTCCTCGTCGCCTTCCGCGTTCACGACACCGGGATCGGCATGAGTCCCGAAGTGGTGTCGCGCATCTTCGAAGCGTTCAACCAGATCCATCGGCCCTTCGATCCCCGCGCCGTCGGCGGAACCGGGCTCGGCCTGTCGATCTGCCGGCGTCTTGCCGTCGCCCTCGGCGGAGCGCTCGCCGTCGAGAGCCGGCCGGGGGTCGGCTCGACCTTCACCCTGACGTTGGCGCTCGAGGAGGGCGACATTGTCGAGGCGTTGGCGGTGGCCGAAACCGAAGAGGCCGACGCTCCGGCACGCCCGCCATTCCGCGCCCTGGTGGTCGAGGATCACGACGTCAGCCGTATGGTCGCCCGTGGCTTCCTGGAGCGCGCCGGGGCCGTCGTCGACGAGGCTGCGACCGGTGCCGAGGCGATCGACCGGGCACGACGCGAGCCTTACGACATCATCCTGATGGATCTCGACCTTCCAGACCTCACCGGCGGCGAGACGGTCCGCCGGATCCGCGAAGCGGGGCCGAACGTCACCACGCCGGTCGTCGCCGTGTCGGCCCATGTGCTCGGCGCCGAGGCGGCGGAGCTGCGGCAGGCCGACTTCTTCGACTTCATCGGCAAGCCGCTGACGCCGGTGGCGCTGGCGCGGGTGCTCGACCGGCTGTCCGAGACGGACGGCAGGGACCCGCGGACCGAACCGGTTCCGCGGGAGGCCCCGACCCCGGCCGACGAGGTGACCGACGATGTGGTCGAGGCCGCGTTGCGGCGCGACGTCGAGGCGCTCGGTCGGGAAGCGGTCGGCGCCATCGTCACGGCCTTCCTCGGGCGCCTGCCGGACGAGATCGACGGGCTCGCCAGTCTCCTTGAAGAGGGGAGCGACGCGGACGCGATCCGTCGGGCGGCACATCGATTGAAGGGGGCGGCGGCCAATTTCGACCTCGCCGACTTCTGCGACGTGATGCGGGCGGTCGAAACGACGGTCTCCGCCGGAGCACGCCACGCACCCGACGTCGTCCGCGACGCGGGGCGGGCAGTGGCCGAACAGCTCGAGGCGGCGGCACGGCGGGTCTGCGTCGATCCGGCATCGACCGGCGGGATCACGTCCGTTCCGGAGTAAAGAGATAGCCCTCACCGTGGACGGTGGTGATCGTCGCCGGACGCGCCGGGATAGCGGCCAACTTGCGACGCAATCGGCCGACCAACACGTCGATGGTCCGGTCATCGGCCGAAAGGTCGCGGTGGGTCGTCGCCTGCATCAGCCGGTCGCGCGACAGAACGATGCCGGGCGCGGCGGCGAAGGCCTTGAGGAGGTCGAACTCCGCCTTGGTCAACGCGATCTCGGCTCCGTCGGCGGCGAAGAAGCGTCGCGCCGAGACGTCGAGGCTACACCCGCCGAAATGGACGACCTGCTCGGGGACGATCCGCGCCACCCGTCCCTCCGCCACCCGCCGCAACAGGTTCTTCACCCGTGCGATCAGCTCGCGCGGATCGAAGGGCTTGGTGATGTAGTCGTCCGCCCCGAGTTCGAGGCCGACGATGCGGTCGACGTGATCGGTGCGGGCGGTGAGGAGGATGATGCCGACGTCCGAGACGGCGCGTTGCTCGCGGGTGATCTCGAGCCCGTCCTTGCCCTCGAGGTTGATGTCGACGATCAGCAGTTCCGCCGGATCGCGGGCGAGGAGGTCGGCGGCGCGGGCGGCGTTCTCGGCCTCACTGACGCGATGATGCTGTTGTCTGAGATAGGCGACGAGGCGCGCCCGGGTGACGGGATCGTCCTCGATGACGACGATGTGGGCCGGTCTGGTCGTCGGTCGCAGCATGGTGCGGACCTCTTTCACATTCTTTCACATCATTGCACAGCCCGTTCGTGTTCGTCACGGGACGTATTCACACGTGGTTTCTAGCCTCCGGCGCGTGGATGGATCCAGAGCAGGAGACGAACATGGCCCACGACACCCTGAACCGGCGGACTTTGATCAAGGGAGGTTTCGGCGCGGTTCTCGCCGCCAGGTTCCTCGGATCTTCCGCCCTCGCCTCCGTCGACCCCAATTCGCATACGCGTCGGTTCTTCCACGGCAGCCACTACGGCCCGTTCGAAGCGATCGTGAAGGATGGCAAGTTCGTCGGCGTCTCGGCATTGACCGAACTCGACGCACGGCCGACCGAGATGCTCTATTTCGGCATGGTCGACCGCACCTACGACAAGACCCGGGTCCTCTACCCGATGGTGCGCAAATCCTATCTGGAGAACTGGGACAAGGCCGACCGCAAGGTCGAATTGCGCGGCAAGGAGCCCTATGTTCGCGTCGACTGGGACACTGCGCTGAAGCTCACCGCCAAGGCGATCCTCGACACCGTCGCCGAGCACGGCAACGAGGCGATCTTCTCGACTTCCTACGGCGGCTGGGCGCATGCCGGCATCATGCGGCCGAACGTGCTGCAGGGCCGCTTCTTCAATCTCTTCGGCGGCTGCACCAACACCGTCGGCGACTATTCCGGCGGCGCTTCGCAGATCATCCTGCCCTACGTCATCGGCGACATGGAGGTCTATTCGGCCCAGACCTCGTGGGAGCAGATCCGCGACAACACCGAGGTCTTCGTCCTTGTCGGATGCGATCCGGTGAAGAACAACCGCATCGAGTACACCGTCGCCGACCATCAGATGTTCCAGCACTGGGAGGACATCCGCGATGCCGGCTGCAAGTTCGTCTCGATCAATCCGCAGAAGACCGGGTCGGATCAGGTCCTCGGCTCCGAGTGGGTGAAGATCGTCCCCAACACCGACGTCGCCCTGTTCCTGGCGATGAGCCACCGGGTGATCGAGAGCGGCAAGACCGACAAGGCCTTCCTGAAGAGCCACACCGTCGGGTCCGACAAGTTCATGGCGCACGTCATGGGTAAGGACGGCACGCCGGCCAAGACCCCCGCCTGGGCCTCGAAGATCACCGGTATCCCGGAAGCCAAGATCGTCGAACTCGCCGATCTGATGGCGACGAAGCGCACCGAGATCGCAGGTGCCTGGTCGCTGCAACGCGCCCATCACGGCGAGATGACCCATTGGGCGATCATCAACTTCGCCGCATTGACTGGCAAGATCGGTCTACCCGGGCAGGGCGTCGGCTTCTCCTGGCACTACGGCTCGGGCGGCATGCCCCAGTCGGGGAATGCCGGGCCGGCCGGCATGCCGCAGGGCCGCAATCTGGTCAAGGCGATCTGTCCGGCCTCGCGAATCTCCGAGATGCTGCTCAATCCCGGCAAGACCTTCACCCACAACGGTTCGGTGAAGACCTTCCCGAAGGTCCGGATGATCTACAACTCCGGCAACAACTTCATGTCCCATCAACAGAACACGAACGAGCTGATCGGCGCGCTGAAGGCGGTCGACACCGTGGTCTGCCAGGACGTGTGGTGGACGGCGTCGACCCGCTGGGCGGACATCGTGTTGCCGGCGACGAGCACGGTGGAGCGCGACGACATCTCGTCGGGCGGCACCTACTCGATGGACCGCATCTACGCGATGAAGAAGATCATCGAACCGCTCGGCGAGAGCCTCGACGACTTCGAGATCTTCCGCCGCCTGTCGGAGATCTTCGGCCTCGAGATCCAGTTCACCGAGGGCAAGACGGTGATGGAGCACATCCAGTTCGCCTACGAGCGGGCCGGATCCAAGGTGCCGTTCGAGACGTTCTGGAAGCGGGGCTATGTCGTCTTCGACATGCCGAAGGAGGCACGCAAGTGGGTGCGCCACGGCGACTTCCGCAAGGATCCGGTCAAGACGCCGCTGCACACCAAGTCCGGCAAGATCGAGATGTGGTGTCAGGCCGTCGCCGATATGAAACTCGACGATTGCCCGCCGATGCCGATGTTCCTCGAACCGGCGGAATGGCTCGGCAACGCCAAGGAGGGGCAGGTCCATGTCGTCAGCCCGCATCCTTGGTTCCGCGTCCATTCGCAGATGGCCAACTCCGAGCGGCTGCGCGATCTCTACATGGTGCAGGGGCGTGAACCGGTGCGCATCAACGCCGAGGACGCCAAGAAGCGCGGCATCGCCGACGGCGATCTCGTCGAGCTTTCGAACGAGCGCGGCACGATCATCGCCGGAGCGGTGGTCTCGGAAGACATCATGCCGGGCGTGGCGAGCATCTACGAAGGCGGCTGGCCGCAGCTCGACAGCAAGGGTCGCTGCAACAGCGGTCTGATCAACTTCATCACCTCGAGCCGGCGATCGAGCGGGCTCAGCCAAGCGACGATCGCCAACACCTGCGTCGCCACACTGCGCAAGTGCACCGATCCGGAAGGCCCGAACCGGGCCTACGAGCCGCCGGCGATCGAAACGGCTTCCGCCCTGCCGAAGATCGCCGCCGCGAGCCTCGGGGTCGAGCGTCTGACCGCCCTGATCGAGAAGCAGCAGGCCACCATGTCTCCGGGCGAGAAGATGTTCTACCAGCGCTGCACCGTCTGCCACGGTCCGCGTGATCCGGCGCAGTACACCAAGCTGCAGTGGAAGGGCATCACCGAGAGTATGTTCCAGCGCGCCGGCCTCGACGACGGTGAACGGAAACTCGTGACCGACTTCCTGATGAAGGCCGCCAAGGACGCGACGCCCTGACGTCCGGCGCCCCCCGGGGGACGGCGGTGACGCCGTCCCCCACTTCCATATGATCCGGGCGGCGTTGACGCCGTCCACCACTTCCAAACGGTGCGGACGCCGGTAGGGCCGACCCCTTCGATCGAAGCGGCGAGTCGCCGATAACGAGATGCTCCTGGGGAGTATTGTGATGAAGATCTTCGGATTGGCCGGGCGGAGCGGTTCGGGGAAGACGACACTCCTGGTGCGCCTGCTCCCCGAATTGCGCGCCCGCGGCCTAACCGTATCGACCCTCAAACACGCGCATCACGGCTTCGACATCGACCGCCCCGGCAAAGACTCGCATCGTCATCGCGAAGCGGGCGCCTCCGAGGTAATGATCGTGTCCGGCGACCGCTGGGCGCTCCTTCACGAGATCCGCGAGGAGGAACCGCCGCTCGAAGATCTGATCCAGCGGATGACCCCGGTCGATCTCGTCCTGGTCGAGGGCTTCCACACCCACGGCCATCCGATGCTCGAAGTCCATCGCCCGTCGGCCGGCCACCGCCTCATGTGGCATCCGGGCTCCGACATCCTCGCCGTCGCTTCCGACGAACAGGTCGCCGGATGTGGCGTCCCGGTTCTCGATCTGAACGACACCGTTGCGATCGCCGACTTCGTGTTGACGAGATCGGCGTTGGCATGGGGAAACGCCGAAACCTCCGCCAGATACAGTCGACTGCCTTTCATTCCACTCGGCGCGACCGCATAGACCCGCTCAGACGTGGCCTGAGATCTGTCAGGACATATCGACAATTCCGAGCGAACCAAATCAATCGAATCCTTTAGAAGGCGCGCTGATCTCGGGCGCTACTTCCTCCCTCGAAATCGGCCTCACTCACTTCTTGGACGCGAGCCGCCGTTGCTGGCCGAGCCCCATCTTCTTGGCGAGATCCGACCGCGCCTGGGCGTAGTTCGGCGCGACCATCGGATAGTCGGCCGGGAGGCCCCACTTTTCCCGATAGTCCTCCGGCGTCATGCCGTAGGCCGTCCTGAGATGGCGCTTCAGCGACTTGAACTTCTTGCCGTCTTCGAGGCAGACGATGAAATCAGGGAAGACCGACTTCTTGACTGGGACCGCCGGCTTCAGCGGTTCGGGAGCCGACGCCGGATCAATCCCCGAAACCGTGCGCTCCAAGGCCGCGTGGACTTCGGCGATCAGGCCGGAGAGGTCGGCGGCCGGAACGGTGTTGTTGCCGACGTAGGCCGAAACGACATAGGCGGCCAGCTCGACGAGGTGGTCTCGGGACTCGGTCATAGGAAGCCCTCTGGTTGTCTTCGTGGTTTGCGGCACGCGTCGATGAATGCGATCTCAGATCGGGAAAGTCGAACTGGGAGAATCGTCCGGCTCTAAAGACTCTCGTTGCTCGAATCACGTGTCGGTTTCCCGAATTGATCGATACGATCGAACAACAACGTCTACAAGGCATCTTGGGCGATCATTCCGGAGATCAGTCGCAGAAGACCATCGCCGGCATCCCGGGCATTCATCCCTCCCTATCTGGCAGAGTGGCCGGCTTCCGGCCGGAGAGCCGCCTCGAGGCGTCCCGGCCACGATCCGTCACCGTGGCGGTCTCCCCGTCGAGCCGCAGGTATCCCAGCCTCACGAGTGCATCGACCGTCGCCGTAGGGATCGCGTTCCGAATGCCTTTGGCCCTCCAGGCCGACGAGACGCGGAATAGACCATGCCGTGCTGCAGCCGTGAGAACGGCCTGCTGCGTCTTGCCGGGGCTCGGCGTGTCGGCCGTCGTCATGGGGAAGTGCGTCTCCGCGATGTGGCGCGAACCCCAGGTCGAACGGCGGTCAGAGGAAAGCGTTCGGCATGGGTGAGTCTGGCCGTGGTCCTCGGTGTCTCGGCATTCCGCAAAGGATGCGCCGGCGAGGTCCCGAGGCTCGGTGGAGGATCCGGCACCAAGATCCCGACGATCAGCTCGCCTGCCGCTCGGCCGGCGTCGCCCCGATCGAAGCGATGCGCCCCAACGCCGAGTTGGCGAGCCTCTTCTGGTTGGCCTCTTCGACGTAGCGCTGCGCCTCGCGGAGAGACCGGTGACCCGAGACCGCCATGATCTCGAGGGCGGAGCATTCGGCGTCGGCGAGGCGCCGGCAGGCGGCCTTGCGCAAACCGTGCGGCGTGCACCGGGTGGGGAGCCCGGCGGCGTCGATCGCTGCGCTCATCAGGTGGGAGAACATCGAGGTGGTGAACGGCTTGCACGTCTTGCTGACGAGGAAGAACGGCTGGTCGGAAGGAACGGTGGCGAGGCTCTCCGCCAAGGGCGCACAGATCGGAATGCTGACCGGATTCTCGGTCTTCGACTGGGCGAGGACAATGCGATCCCCCTCGATCTGGTGCCATCCCATCACGCGAGCGTCGGCCGAGCGTTGGCCGGTCCACACCAGGAGATCGAAAGCCGTGCGCTGGATGGTCCCGACCGGCCACGTCGCCTCGTAGGCCGCTATGTGTTCCTCCGTCCAGGTCGCGTAGCCGCGGCCGAGCTTCCGCTTCTTGAACACCTGGAGCGGACTGACGTCGATCCATTCGAGCACGACGGCGTGGTTCAGTAGTCGCCGCAGGAGGCTCAGCAATCGATTGTGGCTCGAAGGTCGGTCGGACCAAGACGCGAGCACGGCTTCGACGTGGCGGCGACGCATTTCCCTCACGAGACGGTGGCCATGTTCGGTCTGCAGCCACTCGATCAGACTCGTCAGTCCATTCTGCGTGACTTTCTTCAGGTCGAGAAACGCACGCGTCTGCTTCCATCTGGTCGTGAGGTCCCCGATGCTGCGCGGGATGATCCGGGCAGCCCCGATCGGCGGCTTCTCCGCCCCCTTCGCCGCCTCGAGGGCCGCCATGAAGAGCGGCGTCCAGGGCATCCCCGGCAGGGCGACCGAGGGATATCCCTTGCGGCGAAAATAGTACCGGGACTTCCCGTGCCTATCCACGTAGCCCTTGACGTAGGCGGGTAATCTCGACCGTCGCGGCATCAGACATCGTCCCAGGTGGTGGTTTCCGCTTCGTCGTCACCGTCGAAGGGTAAGGCGTCGACGGCGCGGTCGAGATCGCGGACAGACCAGAGCTTCAGGCTGGCGAAGATCCGCGGTCTCGGCATGGCTCCCTCTCGCACCATCAGATCGAAGGTGCCGGGCGAGACCGAGAGGAACTCGGCGGCGGCGGCGCGCCGCAGGAGTGCCGGGGTCAGGCGCCCCAACTGCGCCTCCTTCGGCTGCGGCTTCGGCCCCTTCGTCACCTCCCGGGGTTTTCGACTTTCCGTCGACGCCCCTCTCTTCGCCGGCATTGCGGCGCCCGAAGAGGCATCGGCGCCGGTCGTCGCGCCCTGGTTCCGTGTCGCCGTCTCCGACGAGACGGTGGACAGCGTGGGTTCGTATGGATGCCGCGCCACCCGGGCTCGCGATCCCGCGCCGACCGACGGTCTACACCACGGAGCCGACCGCCGATCGGCGCGGTGAGGCTACCAACCTTCTCCGTGGGGGCCTTCCCAGATGAACCGTAGAAGACGATGCCATCCTGCAGCTGATTCCCCGCTGAGTCCAGCTGTCAATCTCACGAAATTCCTCATTTTCCTTGACTGTCACTGCGATCAAGCCAACGACACGCGCCGACATCTGGGCTTCTGTCAACATTGAAATCGCGTCATCACGTGATATTGCCAGGACGACTTTCATCGTTGTCAACATTGGACGGGCTTACTGACCGTGAGCGCATTCTGCTGCGCCGCTCCTCTTCTCGCCACGCCCAACGGGCGGCGTCTCGCCGCCCGCCCGATGGATCCCTGCAACAAGTCAGACTGACGTCGAACCAACGTCAAAATGACGTCGAAAAAACTTTTCTTTGCGATTTCCCATTTCAGATCAATCGGTTGACTGTCGAAAATGAACTTAGATGCCCGACTCCGAGAATTCGGCGCCATCGCCTATGGCGATCGACCGCCTCGCATTCGTCTATTCGGGTCTCCGACCCGAATAGATTGCGGCGCCCCACAGCTGATGAGCTGTGGCATCCAACGCGGCAGCTCTCGATTTCGTCTTCTTAGTATAAACCGACTAGGAGTGTTTGTCTCTTGCTTGCATCAGCTCCACGATCACCAAGAAGGAGCTGATCATGACCACTCAATTTCTCCATATCGACGGCTGTCAATCGGCGCGGAACATTGACCCCGGATCGGCGTCGAACTTTGACCCCCTGGTTTCGTGAAGTCTGGCGCTCCTGATCGGACTGGGGAGCGGCGGTTTTGGGTGTGTCGTCGGTGTCGTGACGGAGGGAGGGCGTAGCCCGACCGGAGGCACGATACCGACGGCGGCGCCGGCCTCCGGCCCTGTTCTTGAAGCGCCAGCTGTCGTTGCCGGTTTCGACGATGTCGCAGTGATGGGTGAGGCGGTCGAGCAGCGCCGTGGTCATCTTGGCGTCGCCGAACACCGACGGCCATTCGCCGAAGGCGAGGTTGGTGGTGACTACGATCGAGGTGCGCTCGTAGAGCCGGCTGATCAGGTGGAACAGCAACTGCCCACCGGATTGGGCGAAGGGCAGGTAGCCCAACTCGTCGAGGACGATGAAGTCGAGGCGGCAGAGCCAGTCGGCCATTCGTCCTGGGCGGCCGGCGCGGGTCTCGGCCTCGAGCTTGTTCACGAGGTCGACGACGTTGAAGTAACGGCCGCGCATGCCGCCCCTGATGCAGGATCGGGCGATGGCGATCGCCAGGTGGGTCTTGCCCGTCCCGGTGCCGCCGATCAGCACGACGTTGCGCTGTTGGGCGATGAAGCCGCCGCCGGCGAGGTCCCTGACCAGGTTCTCGTTGATCGGCGTGCCGTCGAAGGCGAAGTCGTCGATGTCCTTGGCCAGCGGCAGCTTGGCCACGCCCATCTGGTAGCGGATGGAGCGCGCCTGCTTCTCAGCGATCTCGGCGGCGAGCAGCGCCGCGACGGTGCGCTGGGGGTCGTGGTTGCGCTTCAGGGCCGTGGCAACGATCTCGTCGTAGGCCGCCTTCATGCCGAACAGCTTCAGCTCGGTCATCGTGCTCAGGATCTCGGTGCGGTCCATCAGCCGACCCTCCGCAGGCCGTCGTAGCGCGCAGTCGGCGATCGGTTCGTGACGCAGCCTCAAGGCGTCCGGGGTCAGGACGGTGACGGCTTCGCTCGCCGGACGCCGCCGCGCCAGGATGTTCAGCACCACGTCGGCGGAATGCACGCCTTCGCCGAGCGCCTCGGCACAGGCGGCCTCGACCGCGCCCAGGCCGTCGTCGAGCACCGTGGCGAGGATCTCCACCATCTGTCGGTCCCCCTCGTTCGAACCGGCGAGCTTGCGGCGGATCCGGTCGAGGGCGCCGGGCAGCACCCAGTCCTTGAACGGGGCGCCGTTGCGCAGGGCTCCGGGCTTGCGGGCGAGCACCGGCACGTAGTGCCAGGAATCGTAGATCGTCTCGCCGCGGCCGAAGGAGCGCACGTGTTCCGCGACCACGCGCCCATCCTGACGGACGACGATCCGATCGGCATAGGCCCGGATCTCCACCGGGCGGCCGACGGCGCTCGCCGCGACGGAGTACTTGTTGTTGTCGAAGCGGACGAGGCAGGTCTTCGATACCGACGCCGTCACCGCATGGAACCCGTCGAAGGAGCCGCGATAGGGCACCAGCGACGCCCGCTCGTCCTCGAACACCTCCCAGGTGGTCCGATCCGTGAACTCCGGGTTCCGATGCGCCTTGGCGTAGGCGATGCACCGGTCGAGCAGCAGGGTGTTCAACTCGTCGAAGCACCGAAGCCGCAGGCGGGGCGTGAAGAACCGCTCGCGCACCAGCCCGACCTGGTTCTCGACCTGCCCCTTCTCCCAGCCCGAGGCCGGCGTGCAGGCGACCGGCTCGACGAGGTAATGCCCGGCCATCTGCAGGAAGCGCCGATTGTAGGCGCGCTCCTTGCCGACGAAGATCGTCTCCACCGCCGTCTTCATGTTGTCGTAGATGCCGCGCGTGCAGGTGCCCTTGAAGAAGGCGAAGGCCCGGTCGTGGGCGTCGAACACCATCTCCTGGCTTTCGCGCGGATAGGCGCGGACGAACATCATGCGGCTGTGGCAGAGCCGGACGTGCGCCACCTTCACCTTCATCGGCAGGCCGTTCATCAGCACGATCTCGTGGCTCCAGTCGAACTGGTAGGCCTCGCCCGGCGCGAAGGAGAGTGGCACGTAGGCATCGACCTTCGCCGCCGCCGTCTCCAGCGCCCAGGCCCGCGCGTAGCGGCGCACCGCGTCGTAGCCCCCTTCGTAGCCGCGTCCGCGCAACTCCTCGAAGAGCCGGATCAGTGTCAGCCGCTCTCGCGCCGAGGCGGCCGCGTTCGCCGTGAGCAACTCGTCCAACTCCGCCTTCCATGGCCCGAGCCTCGGCAGCGGCTGGTTCTCCCGACTGTAGGCGAAGCTCGTCTCGTCCGAACGCAGCACCTTCCGGACAGTGTTCCGGGCGACGTGCAACTCTCGGGCGATCTCCTTGATCGAACGCTCTCGAACGAAGAACTCGCGGCGTATCCGC
>NZ_DAIPZB010000009.1:108233-111637 GCF_036782435.1 Pinisolibacter sp.
AAATTGGACGCCGATCACCCCTCGTAGGGGGTCAAAATTCCACGCCGAAACACACTCGTTGATAGAACCGTCCAACTTTACCGCAGCAATCATGGCGCGAATTCTTCCCACGCCATGATTGCTGCGGTTCAAACGGAACGCATTATTGTTCATTTTCGATAGATTTGCCAATAGTTTCTTCCAAGGAAGCTAGGCCACTCGCGGATATTAGCCCGCATTCCTTGCCTTTTATCCCTATTTTGAAAAAATGCAAGGCATCTTCATGGCGCCCGTGCTTTATTGAAAGCGAGATAATCGAGCGAAGAGAGAGTATGAGGTCCGTCTTTATCTCAATTGCCTTGCTAAACCATTCCTTTGACTGCTCATAATTTCCAACTTCAGCAAAGCGTAAGGCAATAAACCTAGCAATTTTTGCATTTTGGCTCAATGAAAATGATTTTATTGCCAATCTTATTGGGAGGTCAGTATACTTTGTATTCCTCTTATACAGCCCTTCTGCAAGGCACGAAAAATAACGCGCAGAATTTCGCCTCGTTGATCGAATCTGATTTCGAAAATCAGCTTTACTAAATGTCCCGCCAATTACTGATTCAATTACTTTTGATAAAATCCCAACCTCCTGCATAAATGCCGTGACACTATGTCCGGCAAACGGCATTTTTACAAGTTCCACATTCGGAATGCCTTGCATGCGAGCCGCATGCTGACCATCAATATCATGCGGATCAAAAAAAACCAACTTGCGAGCCGTCTTTGAACAATATTGTGGCAAGTCATCAAAAAAGAAATTTATCTGCTTTGCGTAATTAGAAAATCGTAAATCGTATTTTATCTTTGAGTTATCGATTGTATATTGTGGCGATAATGCAACAACCGAGGTAGCCCTAAGTATATGTGAAAACAACAATGCCCCATATCCACCCATAGACGATCCATAACATATAATTTCTCTGTACATTTTGAGAATTCCTCTTTTGTAAATCTCTTCGATGCAGGCGAAAATCTCGCTGGACTGCCACCACAAATTATCAAAAGAGTCTATTGCAATATAATCTATGCGCTTCTTTTCGAGAAACGATACACCGAAGAAAAAATCTTCTTCCTTCTTGTTTGCCATCGCAAAGCCAAACGTTATTACGAGTTTATCGCTTCCGGTCGTGCTGGAGATCGCCTGTATCTCCTTCCCGCAAAATAGCCGCTCTCTGTGCATTTTCCGCTACCAAATCAGTGCCTATGTAATCAGCTTATCCTCGGACAAACCGCGATATCAACATATTGTCGATGGCAGTTAGGTTATCATACCGGTCGGAATAATTTCTGACTCTGGGGGATTCCCACGGAAGGACGATGCAGATTCTGTGGTCCTAGATCCTGTTGACGAATAGGATTCCCCTCTGGGCCGAAGAATGATTCAACGTCGCTTTCGGAGGGCGGCGGCGTTGATTCAGGACCTGATGAGCGACGAGGATTGGGCGTTCTTCGAGCCGTTCGTGACGAGGAGGGGCCCACACAGCGGCCGGCGGCCTCAGGACCATCGTCGTGTGCTCGACGGCGTCTTCTGGATCGCGCGCACCGGTGCCCAGTGGCGCGATCTGCCCGAGTTCTTCGGGAAATGGTCGTCGGTCTATCGGCAGTTTCGACGGTGGACACTCTCCGGGCTATGGGATCTGCTGCTCGAGGTGTTGAACGACACCGAGGGCGTCGGCGAGACGGTCCAGATGATCGACAGCACCGTCATCCGGGCGCACCACTGCGCCGCCGGCGCAAGGGGGGGACTCCGAGACAGGGTCTCGGGCGCTCGCGAGGTGGGTTTTCGACCAAGATTCATCTCCGCACCAATGGAGTCGGCCTCCCCGTAGCCGTCGACATCGCACCCGGCCAAGCCTCGGACTACACCGGCGCCCTGCCTCTCCTCGATGCCGACGGGCCGGAACCGAAGGTTCTGCTCGCCGATCGCGGCTACGATGCCGATGCCATTCGCACGGCGATGGCGGCGCGCGGCGTCACGCCGATCATCCCGATGCGGCGAAGCCGCAAGGTTCAGTTGCCCGTAGACGACTACGTCTACGCCCTCCGGAACCGGATCGAACGTTGCTTCAACAGGTTGAAGAACTGGCGCCGTCTCGCCACCCGCTACGAAAAGACCGCCGACAGCTACCTCGGCTTCGTCCTCATTGCCGCCGTCCGTCTATGGATGCGCGCATTCGTCAACAGGACCTAGGAAGTCGAAGAAGAACGACACGATCGACGCCGAGGCGATTGCCGAGGCCGTGACGCGGCCGACGATGCGGTTCACGCAGATCCGGACGCCCGACCAAGTGGATCTGCAGGCACTTCATCGCGTTCGGGATCAGCTGATTTCCAGTCGAACCAGGCTGATCAATCAGATGCGTGCATTCTGTCTCAAGTACGGTTTGGCCATTCGACAAGGTTCGGATTTCTTCCGGAAGGCCTTACCGAACTTGGTTGCAGACGAGGCGAATGATCTCACGCCAGCCATGCGGCGGATGTTGACGGATCTCTTCGACGACTTGACCCGGCTCGACTAAAGGATCGACCAGATCACCCGTGAGGTGGAAACGCTCGCAGCCGGCGATGATCGGGCCAGACGGCTGATGACCATTCCGGGCATCGGACCGCTCGCGGCCACGGCACTGCTCGCTGTCATCGGGGACGGCCACCAATTCCGTCGAGCGCGAGATCTGGCGGCGTGGCTCGGCCTCGTTCCCCGAGAATACTCGACCGGAGGGAAGACGACCCTCCTCGGAATCAGTAAGCGCGGAAACCGCTATGTTCGTCGGCTCCTGATCCACGGTGCTCGTTCCTGCGTGGCGCACCTGAACCGAACGAGGGATCGTCTCGGCAACTGGATGGCAGGGCTCGAGGCACGAATGCATGTGAACAAGGTCGTCGTCGCGCTCGCGGCGAAGATCGCCCGGATCACATGGGTGATCGTGACCAAACCCGGCGCTCTCTACGAGCGCAGAGATCCCGCTGCCGCCTGAGGAGGACAGCGGAGCAGAAAGCGAGGCTCGAGGGAGTGATGACGAAACAGTCGATCGGCGCCGCGTAAGCCCTGGCTAAAAAACGTGCTCCTGCACGAACGATTATGTGGGAACGTGGCGCGCGCATCTCATCATGGCCTGGCTGCAACAGCAGCTCGCTCGCGAGAGGCCGGATACATTTAGCAGGCTGCTGAAATAGGCGCTTTCCAACAGCGTGTTGGCGTGATTCCGTCTTCTGGTGAGGACGGAGTGGTTCGATGCGCGGTGCGGACGAAAGAGCGGGATCGCTGTTCAGCTACGTCGATCTGGAGAGCCGGATCCCGCCGAAGCACCCGCTGCGGGCAATCCGCGCGATCGTGAACGAGGCGCTGTCGACGCTCGATGCCGACTTCGCCGGGC
>NZ_DAIPZB010000010.1:0-110440 GCF_036782435.1 Pinisolibacter sp.
TTTGCAGCACGGTCCCGAGCGGACCAGAGCAGGAACGGATTCTGGTTATGAACGGAGACAAACCGGGGGCAAGGTCACCGGGTATAAAATTCGCAATCCTAATTGACAATGATGGTTGCGACTGCCGCGCTCTCAAGCAGGAACTAGTGGATATATGCCGAGATAACGGGCGTCCGGACACACTCGTACGCATCGTATGTCAAGAATTGGAATCTTGGTACCTAGGTGCTCCACAGGCGCTAGCCGAGGCGTTCGCGCGGAGAGAGATCTTAGCCGCTTTAACAGCCAAGAAATTTCGAAACCCCGATTCGATACCCAAACCAAGTCAGGAGTTGGTTCGGCGAATCCCTGAATTTCAGAAAGTATCCGGTGCTAGACGAATAGCCGAGCACATTCATGGTCGGGCGAATTTCTCTGCGAGTTTCGCCGCGCTTGTAGAAGGTATTCGGAGATCTATGCCCGTGGACAACTAAGCCTAATCGGCCCGATTCGGTTCCCTTTCCCCTCTCGATCCGCTAGCTTCCGGCCGACCGACCCCCGCGCCATCCCCGAGACCAGATCCATGACCGATGCCCGTCCCAAACTCGTGCTGGCCTCCGCCTCGCCGCGCCGCTTGGGACTGTTGCAGCAGGTCGGCATCGATCCCGATCACCTGCATCCGACCGACGTCGACGAGACCCCGCTCAAGGCCGAGTTGCCGCGCCAGCTGGCGCTGCGTCTGGCCAAGGACAAGGCGGAAGCGGCTCTCGCCTGGTCGAAGCGCGAACCCGAGTGGGCCGGCGCCTGGATCCTCGCCGCCGACACCGTCGTCGCCGTCGGCCGCCGCATCCTGCCCAAGGCCGAGACCGTCGACGACGCCGAGAGCTGCCTGCGCCTCCTCTCCGGCCGCTCCCATCGGGTGTGGACCGGTATCGGCCTCGTCACCCCGGCCGGCGCGATCAAGGTCCGCCTCGTCGAGACCCGCCTGCGCTTCAAGCGCCTGTCGTCGGCCGAGATCGCGGCTTACGTCGCCTCCGACGAGTGGCGCGGCAAGGCCGGCGGTTACGCCATCCAAGGCATCGCCGGCGGCTTCGTCGTCAAGCTCGTCGGCTCCTACCCGGCCGTCGTCGGCCTGCCGCTGGCCGAGACCCTCGGCATGTTGGAAGGCTCCGGCTATCCGGTGCGCGCCGGCTGGTCCGCCCCCCTCGTGCCGGTCGCCTGACATGGCGAGCCGCCAGCGCCCCGAACCGCACCCCGAGACCGAGGGCGCCGTCGCCCCGGTGAAGCCCTGTCCGATCTGCGGAAAGCCGGCGACGCTCGAGGCGCGCCCCTTCTGTTCGCCGCGCTGCCGCGAGGTCGACCTGCACCGCTGGCTGACCGGCGCCTACGCCGTCCCCGTCGTCGAAGAGGACGGCGGCGAGGAGAGCGGCGAGGCGTGAGTCTCCGCGTCCGGAGGCGTTCGCCGTGCACGCCCTCGGCACGCCGGCTCGCGTGGGAGTCGCCCGCCGACCGAAGCCCGCGTCGCCGGCGGCCTGTGGCACCGCCCCCTCCCGCCGCGCCGCGGAAATTTCACCGCCTCTCGCCCCCGATCGCACCACCGAGGCTGTCGCCGGTCCGAATCCGTGAACCCCGGCACGGGCTTGTGGGCCGAGCACGGTTTCCGTCGCCGGATCGCGAAACCCCTCTGGACAGCCCCGATCTCACCGACTATAAACCCGCCACCTTCGGGAAACGGGCTCGCGCCCGCGTCTCCCGCCCGGTCGCCTGGGTAGCTCAGTTGGTAGAGCAGCGGATTGAAAATCCGCGTGTCGGCGGTTCAAATCCGTCCCCAGGCACCACTTCCCTCCCCCGAAATCGTGGCGACGACGACCGCACACTTCCGCTTCCGCGCGGACGATTCGGCGCGAGATCCCTCCGCCATGTCGACCGGCGTTCGCACCGTCGCACCCGGCTCATGCAATTCGGTGGGTCCGAATTCCATGAGCGGCACGGCCCGGCCGGCCGACGCCCGGTCGGGCACGCCTTCACTCGTCGCCGTCGGTCAGATGCAGCACCACGTCGAGCAGGATCTCGGCGCCGAGACCGATCTCTTCGCGGTCGGTGTGTTCGCGGACGTTGTGGCTGAGCCCGTCGCGGCTCGGTACGAAGATCATGCCGGTGGGGCAATCCGGCGCGAACATCTGGGCGTCGTGACCGGCGCCGGACGGCATACGTTTCACGCTCGCGCCGTGCCGACGCGCCGTCGCTTCGACCAGATCGACGATCGCCGGATCGAACTCCACCGGCGCGAAGCGCGCCAGCCGCCGGCTGGTCACGGTCGCGCCCTCGGCCCGCGCCGCTTCCGTGATCGCCGCCGCCGCCAGCTGCTCCGCCTCGACGAGCCTCGCCTCGTCGGTGTTGCGCAGATCGACGGTGAAAACCGCCTTGCGCGGCACGACGTTGACCAACCCCGGCTCCAGCCGCAGCGCCCCGACGGTGGCCACCTGAGCGCCGCCGAGCCGTTCGGCGATCTCGCGCACCGCAGTGATCACTCGCGCCGCCACCACCCCGGCGTCGCAGCGCATCGCCATCGGCGTGGTGCCGGCGTGGTTGGAGACGCCGGAGACCGTCACTTCGGTCCAGGAGATGCCCTGCACGCCGGTCACCGCGCCGATCGCGAAGCTCTCGCGCTCCAACACCGGACCCTGTTCGATGTGCAGTTCGAGATAGGCGTGCGGCGTCAGGCTCAGCGGTGGAGCGTCCCCGGCGAAACCGATCGCCGCGAGTTCGTCGGCCACGGTCTTGCCGTCGATGCCGACGGTGGCGAGCGCCGCGTCGAGATCGAGCGCCCCCTGATGGACGGCGCTGCCCATCATGTCCGGGGCGAAGCGAGCACCCTCCTCGTTGGTGAAGAAGGCGACGGTGAGCGGCCGACGGGTGACGTGGCCGGCATCGTTCAGCGCCGCGACCACCTCGAGCCCGGCGAGCACGCCGAGATTGCCGTCGTAGAGGCCGCCGGTCGCCACCGTGTCGATGTGCGAGCCGATCATCACCGGCGCCCCGTCGACGCGGCCGGCTCGGACGCCGCGGACGTTGCCGATGCGGTCGACCGAGATCTCGAGCCCGAGCGCCTTCATCCAGTCGACGACCAGCCGCCGCCCCTCGCCGTCCGCCGGGGTGAGCGCCAGACGGCAGACACCGCCGCCGGGCAGCGCGCCGATACGGCCGAGGGCCTCGATCCGGCCCATCAGCCGGGAAAGGTCGATTCGCGGTCTCGGTCCGTTCATCCGCATCTCCCGCCGACCGAAGCCGGCGAACGGCCGACCAGTCGCTCCCACAACACCGGATCGGTCGCCCCTTCGGTGCCGAACACCAGGACGCGAGCCTCCAGCCCGAGCTTCAGCGCCGCGCGCGCCGCCGCGTCGCCGGCGACCGCCATCAGAGCCGCCAGCCCGGCCACCGCCGATTCGCCCGCCACCAGCGGCGCGTCGCCGAAGCGACCCTCGGCGAGCAGGCGCATGCCGTCGATCGCCGCGTCGTCGGCGAGACCGACGACCGCATCGGCGAGCGGCTCGAGGACCGTCCAGGCGAGGCCCGAGACCTCGCCACAGGCGAGCCCCGCCATCATCGTGTCGAGGTCGCCTTCCACCGCCACCGGATGGCCGGCGCGGATCGATTCCAGCCAGCAGGCCGACTTCAGCGGATCGGCGAGCACGATCTCCGGCCGCGCCGTACCGAAGCGGCGGACGAAATGCGCCGCGACCGCCGCCGCCATGCCGCCGACCCCGGTCTGCAGGAAGAGATGCGTCGGCAGCTCCGCCTCCGGCCACTGGTCCAGGGCTTCGGCCGCCATCAGCTCGTAGCCCTGCATGACGTCCTTGGGGATGTCGGTGTAGCCCTCGTAGGAGGTGTCGGAGACGACGATCCAGCCCTCGCGCGTCGCGGCCGCCTGGGCCTCGCGGACGCTGTCGTCGTAGTTGCCGGTCGAGCGCACGACGCGGGCGCCATAGCGCTCGATCTCGGCCTTGCGCCCCTCGCTGACACCGGCGTGGATGAAGATGACGCAAGGACAGCCGAAAGTCCGCGCCCCCCAGGCGACGGAACGACCATGGTTGCCGTCGGTGGCACAGGTGACGGTGAGGGTGCCGGCATGGGCGGCGAAGGCGGCGCGGTCGTTCGGATCGATGCCCTTCGCCGCGGCGGTGCGCAGAAGCACCTTCCACACCGCATAGGCGCCGCCGAGCGCCTTGAAACTGCCGAGACCGAAGCGCGAGGCCTCGTCCTTGTAGTGGAGCGCCGCGATGCCGGCGGCCCGCGCCACGCCGGGAAGCGCGACGAGCGGCGTCGGCCGATAGCCCGGCCAGGCGGTGATCGTCGCCCGCGCCTCGGCGAAGGCGGCGTCGGAGAGGACGGCGTCCTGCGCCGCGGTCCAGGCTCCCGGTCCGGCGGCCGGGTTCGGGGTGAGGACGAAATCGCGATCGCTCGACAAGACGGTCTCCGTGACTGACGGCGCGGCGATGCACGCCATGTCCGTCATACGGGAAGTCGAGCGAAAGGTCCTCCCCCGCGTCGCCGCCGCGCGACCCCCGTACTGCGCCTCACACCGCGTCGGGCGTCTCACAACGTCTCACAACGGCAGTTTCTTGATCGCCGAAACGGCGCACATGACACCGCGCAGTTCGGCGAGGCCCTTGAGCCGGCCGACCGCGGTGTAACCCGGGTGCGAGCCGCGCCCGACATCGTCCATCAACTCGTGGCCGTGGTCGGGACGCATCGGGATGCGCCAGTTCTCCTCGCCGCCCGCTTTGCGCCGCCCCTGCTCCTCGAGCAGAGCGGAGACCAGATCGACCATGTCGGTGTCGCCGCCGAGGTGATCGGCCTCCATGAACGACCCGTCCGGCTCCTTGGCGACGTTCCTGAGATGGGTGAAGTGGATGCGTCGGGCGAAGCGCCGGGCGATCGCCGGCACGTCGTTCTGCGCCCCCGCCCCGAGCGAGCCGGCGCACAGCGTCAGGCCGTTCGCCGGCGACGGCACGGCGTTCAGGATGAAGTCGATGTCCTCGGCCGACGAGACGATGCGCGGCAGGCCCATGAGGTTGCGCGGCGGGTCGTCCGGATGGATCGCCATGCGGATGCCGACCTCCTCCGCCGTCGGGATGATCTCCTCGAGGAAGCGGACGAGATTGGCCCTGAGTTTCGCCCGATCGATGCCGTCGTAGCGGGCGAGCTGAGCGCGCAGCTGCGGAATGTCGTAACGGTCGTAGGCGCCCGGCAGACCGGCCATGATGTTGGCGAGAAGTCCGGCGCGGTCTTCTTCGGTCGTGGTGTCGAACCAGGCGCGCGCCTTCGCCATCAGCTCCGGCCCGTGCTCTTCGGCGGCACCCGGACGCTCCAGCATGAAGACGTCGAAGGCGGCGAACTCGTGGGCGTTGAAGCGCAACGACGTGGCGCCGCCGGCTATGCGATGGTGCAGTTCCGTCCGCGTCCAGTCGAGCACCGGCATGAAGTTGTAGCAGATGGTGTGAACCCCGGCCTCGGCGAGGTTGCGCATCGAGATCCGGTAGTTCTCGAAGAGCTCGGTCAGATCGCCCTCGGCGAGCTTGATCCGCTCGTGGACGGGCAGGCTCTCCACCACGCTCCATCTGAGGCCGAGCGACGGATCGGCGGTGATCAACCGTTTGCGCTCCTCGATCGCCTCGCGGCTCCACACCACCCCGTAGGGGATCTCGTGCAGCGCCGTGACCACGCCGGTCGCGCCGGCCTGGGTGATGTGGGAAAGCGGAACGGTGTCGTTCGGACCGAACCAACGCCACGTCTGTTCCATGGGAATCTCCTGTCGGATTCGCGAGGGCGTCGCCGCCGCTCGGGGGTCTCGGCGCCGGTCGGGATCGGCGCGATCAACGGTAGAAGAGGCTCGGCAGCCACAGCGAGATCGCCGGGACGTACGAGACGAGAAACAGCACCAGGATGTTGCAGATCAGGAAGGGCACGATCGCTCGGCTGATCTTCCCCATGTCGATCTTGGCGATGTTGGCGGCGACGAACAGGCACACGCCGACCGGCGGCGTGGTCAGCCCGATCATCAGATTGAGAACGGCGAAGATGGCGAAGTGGATCGGATCGATGCCGACCTTCACCGCCACCGCCAAGAGCGGCGGGAACAGGATGATCAGCGCCGCGATCGTTTCCATGAAGGTGCCGACGATCAGCAGCAAGATGTTGATCAGGAGGATGATCAGATACTTGTTGGTCGTCACCGAAAGCATCGCCGAGGCGATGGTCTGCGGGATCTGCTCGGAGGTGAGGATCCAGCCGAAGACGTTGGCGAGCCCGACCAGCAGGACGAGCGCCCCCGAGCCGATGGCGCTCTCCACCAGGATGCGCGGCAGGTCGGCGAGGCGGAAGCCCTTGTAGATGAACAGGCCGACGACGAAGGCGTAGAGCGCCGCGACCACCGAGGCTTCCGTCGGGGTGAAGACGCCGCCGACGATGCCGTAGAGGATGATCACCGTCATCAGGATCGCCCAGACGGCGGCCTTGGAGGTGGCGAAGACGTGGGCGAGGCCCAGCCATGTGCCCTTCGGGTAGCCGCGCCGATGCGACAGGATCGCCACGGTGATCATCATGCCGACGCCGAGCAGCAGCCCCGGCAGCGCCCCGGCGAGGAACATCTTGCCGACCGACAGCCCGGTCAGCGTACCGACGATGATCATCGGCACGCTCGGCGGGATGATCGGCCCGACCGTCGAGGCCGCCGCCGTCACCGCCGCGGCGAAGGGGGCGTCGTAGCCCGACTTCTTCATCGCCGGGATCATCACCGCGCCGATCGAGGCGGTCTCGGCGACCGCGGTGCCGGAGATGCCGGCGAAGATCATCGAGCCGATGACGTTGGCGAGCGCCAATCCGCCGCGCACGTGGCCGACCACCGAATTGCCGAAGCGGACGATCTGATCGGTGATGCCGCCGCCGTTCATCAGATTGCCGGCGAGCACGAAGCCGGGGATGCACAGCAGCACGAAACTGTCCATGCCGGCGAACATGTACTGGGGAACCACCGCCAGCCCGATGTCGGCGAGCCACAGATAGACGACCGACGAGAGCCCGAGGGCGATGCCGATCGGCGCGCCGAGGATCAGGCAGAGAGCGAAGACGCCGAAGAGCGCGCCGATCAGCATCAGGCGACCTCCCCGTGCCCGGCCGGCGCGGTCTCCGGCGCGAAACCGAGGAGCCGCGCGACCGAGAAGAAGGCCAGCGACACCGGGATGGTCAGCGTCACGACGTAGACGACGACCATCGGCACATCGAGCGAGCGCGCCCGCTCGCCGATCGATCCGGCGACGTAGTCCCAGGCGCCGGGCAGGATGGCGAGACAGAAGACGAGAACCGCGACGTCGACGATCCTCGCGACGAGGTGGCGAAGCTTCTCCGGCAGCGGCGCGACGAACATGTCGACCGCGACCAGCTCACCGCGGAAGAGGGCGATGCCGCAGCAGAAGGCGACGAGATGGACGAGCGCGAACCGCGCCACCTCCTCCGTCCAGGCCGGCGAGGGAAAACCGGGCAGCCGGCCCAGAATCTGGATCGCGACAACCGTGATCAACACCAGGAAGCTCACCAGCGTGCCGACCCTACAGACGGCGAGCGCTGCCGCAACCAGGACGCCGAATGTCCGTCTCATCGATCGAACCTCGTGGAGATGGGAAGACCCGAGCGGGCGGCGACACCGCCACCGCCCGCTCACCTCGTCACTTGGTGGCGAGGATCTCCTGATAGAGCGGCTTGATCTCGGCGGCGAGTGCCGCATCGACCGCCGCCTGCGCCTTGGCCGCGAAGGCCGCCTTGTCCGCCTCGACGAAGGTCATGCCCTTGGCCTTGAGCTCGGCCTCGAGCTTGGTCTCGTCGGCGAGGAACAGGCCGCGCTCGTAGTCGTGCGCCACTTTCGCCGCCTCGCGGATCGCCTTCTGGTGTTCCGCCGGCAGCTTGGCGAGCTTCTTGGAGCCGCCGACCAGATAGATCCAGCTGATCACGTGATCGGTGCGGTTCACGTATTTCTGCACTTCGAAGAAGCTCGCCGACTTGATCAGCGCCAGCGGGTTCTCCTGACCTTCGATGGTGCCGTTCTGCAGCGAAGTGAACACCTCGGAGAAGGCCATCGGCGTCGGCTTGGCGCCGAGCGCTTCCCACACCTTGACGAACAGCGGCACGTTGGGAACGCGCAACTTCATCCCGTTCAGCTCCTCCGGCTTGGCGATCGGCCGATTGGAGGTGAGTTCGCGCGGGCCACGGGCGAAATAGGTGAGCGGTACGAGACCGGTCTTCTCGTCGATCGAGGCGGCGATCTTGGCGCCGACCGGACCGTCGACGACCTTGTCGAGATGGGCGATGTCCCGGATCGCATAGGGCACCGCGAGAAGCGCCGCCGCCGGCGCCCAGTTCTGCAGCGATTCACCGGTGATGGTGAAGTCGACGGTGCCGAGCTGGATACCCTTGATCAGGTCGGTCTCCTTGCCGAGCTGCTCGTTGGGGAACACCTTGACCTCGATCGCCCCCTTGGTGCGGGCGGCGACCTCTTCGGCGAACTTGAGCGACGCCTTGTGCCAGACGTTCTCCTCGTTGCCGAGGTGGCCGAGCTTCAGCACGGTCGCCGACTGGGCGATCGCCGGGCGCGCCAGCCCGCCGACGGTAAGCGCCGCACCGGCACCCAGGAGACCGGCGCCGAAGCCGCGCCGCGAGATCCGAGGGGTATTCGTCATCTGGTCGTCCTCCATGGATCCACCCGGTTCCGACCGCCGCCCTCCGGCGAAACGGCCCGTCCGAGTTCGGATTTGTTCATTCACCGGCGGGTCGTGTCACCCCGTGTTCCCGTCCGCGAGGCCGATCTCCATCTCGATCGCCCACTCCGAATGCTTCTCGATCGGCGCGACGTCGTCACACCCTCCCGCTCCGCGAAGGTCCGCACGATCGGCCGACCTTCGAGACCAGCATCTGTCGACTAGTCGACCAGTATATTGGTAGCATCGCGATGGCGCCCCCGCAAGGCACGGCGGCCTCGGCGAACGCGCCGGAATCGCGCTTCTGCGCGCCGTCCGGACACCGGAGCACGGTGATTCGCCCGCGGGTCGCATCCCGCCGTTTCGCCGCCGGGCGTCCGCGCGCATCGGTAGCATTCCGGAATACCGACTGCTCCCCCTTACGGTTCCGCTCCCGCGGGCCTATGTAGAACGGGTAGAGCCCGCATCTCCGCCGCTCGCCGGCCGCGAACGACGGAAACGCGGGATTGAGACGGGCCATAAGCCATGTCCACGGACCCGAACGTTCCTTCGTCGCCGGCCCGGCACGCCGAAACCGAGCGGTCGTCCGGCGCGCCGCCGGCCGCCGAGGGTCGCGTCGCCGCGATCCGCGGTGCGGTGGTCGACGTGACCTTTCCCGAGGGCGACCTCCCCGCCGTCGAAGAAGCGTTGCGCATCGCCGACGGAGACGGTCGCTCGGTGATCGCCGAAGTCCAGGCCCATCGCGACGCCGATACGGTGCGCGCCATCGCGCTCGCTGCCACCGCCGGTTTCCGCCGTGGCGACCCGGTCACCCGCCTCGGCCGACCCATCGAAGTGCCGGTCGGCGACGCCGTTCTCGGCCGCCTCGTCGACGTCACCGGCCGCATCGGCGACGGCGGCCCGCCGCTCCCCGACGACGTGCCGCGCCGCGCCATCCATCGCGCCCCGCCGCCGCTCGCCGACCAGCGCGGCATTTCCGACCTCTTCGCCACCGGCATCAAGGTCCTCGACCTCCTCACCCCGATCGCCCAGGGCGGCAAGGCGGCGATGTTCGGCGGCGCCGGCGTCGGCAAGACCGTGCTGGTGATGGAACTCATCCACGCCATGGTCGCCGGTTATCAGGGCATCTCGGTCTTCGCCGGCATCGGCGAGCGGTCCCGGGAAGGCCACGAGATGCTGCTCGACATGCGTGGTTCCGGCGTCATCGAGAACACCATCCTGGTCTACGGCCAGATGAACGAGCCGCCCGGCGCCCGCTGGCGGGTGCCGCTGACGGCGCTGACCATCGCCGAACATTTCCGCGACGAACGCCGGCGCAACGTCCTCCTCCTGATGGACAACGTCTTCCGCTTCGTCCAGGCCGGCTCGGAGGTCTCCGGCCTCCTCGGCCGCCTGCCGTCGCGCGTCGGCTACCAGCCGACACTGGCCGACGAGGTGGCGGCGCTGCAGGAGCGCATCGCCTCGGTCGGCGGCGCCTCGGTCACCGCCATCGAGGCGGTCTACGTGCCGGCCGACGACTTCACCGATCCGGCGGTGACCACCATCGCCGGCCACGTCGATTCCATGGTGGTGCTGTCGCGCGCCATGGCGGCGGAGGGCATGTATCCGGCGGTCGATCCGATCGCCTCCTCGTCGATCCTGCTCGACCCGCTGATCGTCGGCGACGAGCACGCCCGCGTCGCCACCGAGGTGCGCCGCACGATCGAGCACTATCGCGAGCTCCAGGACGTCATCGCCCTGCTCGGCCTCGAGGAACTCGGCGCCGACGACCGCCGCATCGTCGGCCGCGCCCGCCGCCTGCAACGTTTCCTCACCCAGCCCTTCGCCGTCACCGAGGCCTTCACCGGCGTCGCCGGCCGCTCGGTGCCGGTCGCCGCCACCATCGCCGGCTGCCGAGCGATCCTCGCCGGCGACTGCGACGACTGGCAGGAGAGTTCGCTCTACATGGTCGGTGACCTCGAAGAGGCCCGCGCCAAGGAAACGGCGGCACGCGGCGGTCGATCGACGGGAGGCGTACCATGACACGGGCGCTCCGCCTCGTCGTCACCACCCCTGACTGCCTGCTCGTCGAAGCGGACGGCGTCGCCGCGGTCCGCGCCGAGGACGAGAGCGGCTCCTTCGGCATCCTGCCCGGCCACACCGATCTCTTGACCGTGCTCACCGCCTCGGTGCTGCGCTGGCGCCTCGACGACGGCGCCACCCGCTACTGCGTCGTCCACGGCGGCACGATGACCGTATCCGGTGGCGACCGCGTCGCCGTCGCCTGCCGCCAGGGCGAACTCGGCGACGATCTCGCCGCGCTCGAGGCCCGCGTCCACGCCCGCCGCGGCGCCGAGACCGATGCCGACCGCCGCGCCCGGGTCGAGCAGATGCGCCTCCACACCCTCGCGGTGCGCCAGCTGCTGCGCTGGCTGCGCCCGGGCTCGGCGGTTCCCGCCGCCTTCGGCGACGGTGACGGCGAAGCGGAGATGGGAGGTGCGCCATGACGCCCGCCGATCTCGACCGCACCCCCGACCCCGCCGAAGACGACCCGCTGGCCACCGCCGCCCGGCGCGCCGCCACCCGCGACGAGGAGGGCCGCCGTGTCGCGGAGCCGTCGCTCGGGTCGCGCCTCGCCCAGATCGGCGTCCTCGGCTGGGCGATCGTCGTACCGGCGCTGATCGGCGCCTTCGCCGGCCGCTGGCTCGACCGCCGCTTCGGCACCGGCATCTTCTTCTCCGCTCCGGCGATCATGCTCGGCGCGGCGATCGGCTTCCACACCGCCTGGAAATGGATGCATCGCAGCCGGGGAGACATCCGATGACCACCGTCACCACGCTCGGCTCTCCGCTGCTGCTCGCCGCCGCCTTCGCCGCCGGCCTCGCCCTCGGGCTCCTCCACTTCGCCTCGCTGCGCCGTATCGCCGACGTCTTCGCCGCCGGCGCCGCCGGTCGCGCACTGGCGCTGCAGGCGACACGCTGGGTGGTGCTCGTCGCGGTACTGATCCTCTTCGCGCGCCAGGGCGCGCTGCCCCTGCTGCTGACCGCCCTCGGCCTCTTCGTCGCCCGCGCCGTGGTGCTGCGTCGCAAGGAGGCTTCGTCATGACCGGCTCACCGCTCGTCTCCGAACCGCTCTTCCATCTCGGCCCGGTGCCGATCACCGCCGCGGTCGCGACCACCTGGGCGATCATGGCGGCGCTGATCCTCGGCGCGGTGCTCCTCACCCGCCGGCTGACCCTCCTGCCATCGCGGGCCCAGAGCATGCTCGAACTGCTGGTCGGCGCCGTCGACGATCAGATCCGCGACACGCTCGGCGCCGATCCCGCCCCCTACCGGCCGCTGATCGGCGGCATCTTCGTCTTCGTCCTCACCGCCAACTGGTCGTCGCTCGTCCCCGGCGTCGAACCGCCGACGGCGAAGCTCGAGACCGACGCCGCCCTCGCCCTCGTCGTCTTCGCCGCGACCATCTTCTACGGCGTCCGCAGCCGCGGTCTCTTCGGCTGGATGAAGACCTTCGCCGAGCCGAGTTGGGTGATGATCCCGCTCAATCTGGTCGAACAGATCACCCGCACCTTCTCGCTCGTCGTCCGCCTCTTCGGCAACGTCATGAGCGGCGTCTTCGTCGTCGGCATCGTGTTGAGCCTCGCCGGCCTGCTGGTGCCGATCCCCTTGATGGCGCTCGATCTCCTCACCGGCGCAGTCCAAGCCTACATCTTCGCCGTGCTCGCCACCATCTTCATCGGCGCCGCCGTCGGCGAATCCGTACCGCCGACCGCCGGCCCCGACCGCAAGGAGCCCACCCCGTCATGAACATCGTCGAGATCGTGTCCATTCTCGCCGCCGCTCTCGCCGTCTCCTTCGGCGCCATCGGTCCGGCGCTCGCCGAGGGCCGGGCCGTCGCCGCGGCGATGGAGGCCATCGCCCGTCAACCCGAGGCCGCCGGGACGCTGTCGCGCACCCTGTTCGTCGGCCTCGCGATGATCGAGACCATGGCGATCTACTGTCTGGTGATCGCCCTGCTGCTGCTCTTCGCCAACCCTTTCGTGAAGTGATCGCGCCATGCGCATCGACTGGTGGACGCTCGGCCTGCAGACGATCAACGTCTTGGTCCTCGTCTGGATCCTCGGCCGCGTCTTCTTCCGTCCGGTCGCCGACATCGTCGCAGCGCGGCGCGCCGAGGCGGCGAAGATCCTCGACGAAGCGAACGCCGCCCGCGCCGCCGCCGTGACCGCCCGTGCCGAGGCCGAGGCCGAAGTCGCCCGTCGCGCGAGCGACCGTGATCGCGCCGTCGCCGCCGCCACCGCCGAGGCCGAGGCCGCCAAAGCCGCGCTCCTCGCCGCGGCCCGCGCCGAGGCCGACCGCGTCCGCGTCGCGGCGCGCGACGACATCCGCCGCCTCGTCGCCACCGAGACCGCCCGCGCCGAAGCGCGCGCCGGCGGCCTCGCGGTCGACATCGCCGCCCGCCTGATGACCCGCCTACCGAAAGAGGCGCAGGTCGCCGGCTTCGTCGCCGGTCTCGCCGAGGCGGTGGCGACGCTGCCCGAAGCGACCCGCGCCGCGCTCGGCACCGGCGCGCCGCTGGCCCTGAAGGCACCGCGCCCGCTCGACGACGACGAACGTGCCACCATCGCCGCCGCCCTCGCCGAGGTTCTCGGACGGCCGGCCGAGATCACCGTCACCGTCGATCCGGCGCTCCTCGCCGGGCTCGAACTCGAGATGCCCCACGCGGTGGTGCGCAACAGCCTCGCCGCCGACCTCGAACGCATCGAAGCGGAGCTCGCTCGTCATGACGTCTCCTGACGCGATGCCCCCCGAGGCGATGTCCCCCGACGTCGCCCGTCCCGACGACGAGGCCTGGCTGAAGCGCGGCCGCGCCGCCCTCGCCCGCGCCGATCTGGCGCCGCGCGCCGCCTCGATCGGCCGGGTCGAGACCATCGCCGACGGCATCGCCCGGGTCTCCGGCCTGCCGGAGGTGCGGCTCGACGAACTCCTCACCTTCCAGGGCGGCCGCACCGGCTTCGCCCTCGGCCTCGACGCGCATGCCATCGACGCCGTCCTCCTCGACGACCCGGTCGGCGTCGAGGCCGGCTCGCGCGTCGACGGCACCGGCGAAGTGGTGCGCGTCCCCGTCGGCTCCGGCCTCCTCGGCCGCGTCGTCGACCCGCTCGGTCGCCCCCTCGACGGTGGCCCGCCGATCGTCGCCGAGGCACATCTGCCGGTCGAACGCCCCGCCCCGGCGATCATCGATCGCGATCTCGTCGGCGAGCCCCTGGAGACCGGCCTGATGGTGGTCGACGCGCTCTTCGCCATCGGTCGCGGCCAGCGCGAACTGATCATCGGCGACCGCGCCACCGGCAAGACCGCCATCGCCGTCGACGCCATCGTCCGCCAGAAAGCGACCGACGTGATCTCCGTCTACATCGCCGTCGGCCAGCGCGCCCGCGCCGTCGAACGGGTGATCGAGGCGGTGCGCGAACACGGCGCGCCGGAGCGCTGCATCTTCGTCGTCGCCTCCGCCGCCGCCCCCGCCGGCCTGCAGTGGATCGCCCCCTTCGCCGGCTTCACCATGGCGGAGTGGTTCCGCGACCGCGGCGGCCACGCCCTGGTGGTGGTCGACGACCTCACCCGCCATGCCGCCGTCCACCGCTCGCTGGCGCTGCTCACCCGCGAGCCGCCCGGCCGCGAGGCCTATCCCGGCGACGTCTTCTACGTCCACGCCCGCCTGCTCGAACGCGCCGCCAAGCTCTCCGCGCACCTGGGCGGCGGCTCGCTCACCGCGCTGCCCATCGCCGAGACCGACGCCGGCAATCTCTCCGCCTACATTCCGACCAACCTGATCTCGATCACCGACGGCCAGATCGTCCTCGATACCCGCCTGTTCGCCGCCGACCACCGCCCGGCGGTCGACGTCGGCCTGTCTGTCTCCCGCGTCGGCGGCAAGGCCCAGGCGCCGGCGCTGCACGCCGTCTCCGGCCGTATCCGCCTCGACTACGCCCAGTTCCTCGAACTGGAGATGTTCACCCGCTTCGGCGGTCTCTCCGACACCCGGGTTCGCGCCCAGATGGCGCGCGGCGCCCGCATCCGCGCCCTTCTCGCCCAACCGCGCTTCTCGGCCCTGCGCCGCGTCGATCAGGTGGCGCTCCTCGCGGCGCTTACCGCCGGCGCGCTCGACGACCTGGCGATCGATCGCCTCACCACGTTGCGCGCCCGTCTGCCGGCCCGACTCGACGCCACCCTCCCCGCCGTCGTCGAGGCCGTCGGCCACGACGGCCGGATCGACGAGGACGATCGGGCCGCGCTGGTGCGGGCCGTCGCCGGCCTCGCCGCGACGCTCGTCCCCGAGTGTGAGCCGCCATGACCGACCGGCTCGCCGACATCGAGACGCGGATCGCCACCACTCGACAGCTGTCGCAGGTGGTCGGCGCCATCCGCTCGATCGCCGCGGCACGGGCCCGCGCCTCGCGCGCCCGTCTCGGGGCGGTGCGCGCCCATGCCGACATCCTCGGCGAGGCGATCGGACGGGCGCTGGCCGTCCTGCCGGCCGGCGAGGCGCCCACCGCGACGAACGGCGCTCGCCACGGCCACGTCGTCGTCGCCTTCTGCGCCGAACAGGGCTTCGCCGGCGGCTTCTCCGGCGCCGTCCTCGACGCCGCCGCCCACACCACCAGCCCGCCCGGCTGGCGCCGCGACCTCTTCGTCGTCGGCGACCGCGGCGTCCTCGCAGCCCAGGAGCGGGGGCTCACCGTCGCCTGGTCGACGGCGATGATCCTCCACGACGATCAGGCGACGCTGCTCGCCGAACGCATCGCCGACGCCCTCTATCGCCGGCTGAACGACGGCTCGATCGCCCGCGTCACCATCGTCCACGCGGTCCCCGACGGCGCCTCCGGTCCGGCGGTGGCGGTGCGCCGGCTGCTGCCCTTCGACTACGGCCGTTTCCCGCCGCGCACCGATGCGGTGGCGCCGCTGACCACCCTTCCACCGCCCTTGCTGCTCGCCCGCCTCGCCGAGGAACACGTCTTCGCCGAACTGTGCGAGACGGTGGTGCTGTCGCACGCCGCGGAGAACGACGCACGCGTCCGGGCGATGACCGCCGCCAAAGAGAAGGTCTCCGACACCCTCGACGAGTTGCGCGCGACCGCCCGCCGGCTGCGCCAGGAGGCGATCACCGGCGAGATCGTCGAACTCGCCACCAGCGCCCTGCGCGGCGGCTGATACCGAGCGGATGAAGTTCCGACCTGTTCGGAACGTCATCCGCGAAGGCAAGCCCGAACGGGCGTCGGCCGGTCGGGCCGCAACCCACGAAATTCGGACGAGTCCGAATTTCGTGAACTCGGTAGGAGCAGTCGTCGCGGAGGGTGCCGGTTCACCGTCGCGCCTCGGCGCGATCCCGCATCGCCGCCACCGCGGCGCGCAGCGCCGGATCGAGCGACTTGTCGCGCCGCATCACCAGACCCAGACGCCGTTCGAGCCGTGGCGCCAGCGGCCGCACCGCCACCCGGCCGGTGACGTCGCCCCCGAGCGCCAGCGCCGGCAGGATCGCCGCGCCGAGCCCGGCGGCGACCAACTCGCGAATCGTCTCGACCGAGGAGAGCTCCATCACCGGCTTGGCGACGATGCCGGCGGCGGCGAACCAGTCGTCGATGATCGCCCGGGTCCGTCCGCGCGATTCGTAGAGGATCAGCGGCAGGCGGGCGAGCGCCGCCGGCTCGATCGGCCCCGCGGGCGGCCGCTCCGCCGCCGGCAACACCGCCAGCATCTCGTCGCCCATCAGCTCTTCCACCTCGAGCGCCCGCCCAGAAGCGGGCAGCGTCACCAGCGCCACGTCGATGGTGTTGGCCTCGACCGCGGCGACGATGTCGCGGGTGTCGCCGGTGCGCACGATGATCTCGAGCCCCGGCATCGCGGCGCGCAACCGCCCGAGCGGCCCGGGCAGAAAATGGATGCAGGCGGTCGCTCCGGTGCCGATCACCACCCGCCCGGCGTCGCCGTTGCGGTGCGGCCTCACCGACGCGATCGCCGCCGCATGCGCCGCCTTCAGCCCGGCGACGTGAACGAGGAGTTCGCGCCCCGCCGCGGTCGGCCGCACCCGCCGCCCGGCGCGCTCGAGCAGCCGCACCCCGAGCTCACGCTCGAGCTGCTTCACCTTGAGGCTCATCGCCGACTGGCTGACGCCGTGCGCTTCCGCCGCCCGCGAGAAACTCGCCTGTTCGGCCACTTCGGCGAAGGCGAAGAGGCGATCGAGATCGGCTTCGATCATCTATGACTATTCCTTCTGCATCGCAGAACCTGCATGAGCTTGATCGATGGCACGAACGAGCGCAACAAGATCCACGGACGCGGTCCGCGCGTCGCCTCGCCCGGAACCCGCACCGCCGACATGTCCGATCCGACCACCGCCCTCCTCCGCTCCCCCACCCCGGCCGACATCCCCGCCATCCGCGCCATCTACGCCGACGCGGTGCTGAACGGCTGCGCCTCGTTCGAACTCGACCCGCCCGACGAGGCGGAGATGGCGGCGCGCATGGCCAAGGTCGCCGAGGCGGGGCTGCCCTGGTTCGTCGCCGGGGTCGACGGCCGCGTCCTCGGCTACGCCTATGCCGGCATCTACCGGCCGCGCCCGGCCTATCGCTTCACGGTGGAGAATTCGGTCTACGTCGATCCCGCCGCCAAGGGCCGCGGCCTCGGCCGGATGCTGCTCGCCGCGCTGATCGAGACGACGACGGCGCTCGGCTATCGGCAGATGCTCGCCGTCATCGGCGACAGCGGCAACGCCGCCTCGATCGGCCTCCACGCCGCCCTCGGCTTCGCCCACGCCGGCCTGCTGCCCTCGGTCGGTTGGAAACACGGCCGCTGGCTCGACAGCGTGCTGATGCAGCGCCCCCTCGGCGACGGCGACACGACGCCGCCGGTCGATCGGCCATGATCGCCGGCCGGGTCGTCGCCGCGCTCTCCGCCTCGCAGTTGATCGGCTGGGGCGCCACCTTCTATGTCGTCGGCGTCTTCGGCGATCGCATCGTCGCCGACACCGGGTGGTCGCGCAGCCTGGTCCACGCCGGCTTCTCCCTCGCCCTCCTGGTGATGGGCTTCGCCTCGCCGGCGATCGGCCGAGCGATCGACCGCGCCGGTGGGCGCAACGTCATGGTCGCCGGCTCGCTCGCCTCGACCCTCGGCCTCCTCGCCCTCGCCACCGCCCACCATCTCGTCCACTGGTTCGCCGCCTGGGTGGTGCTCGGCGTCGCCATGCGCATGACGCTCTACGACGCCTGTTTCGCCGCGCTCGTCCGCATCGATCCGGCGACCGCCCGCCGCGCCATCACCACCGTGACGCTCTCCGGCGGCCTCGCATCGACCGTCTTCTGGTTCATCGGCGAGGCGCTGGCCGATCGCCTCGGCTGGCGCGGCGCGACCGTCGTCTTCGCCGGCTTCACCTTCCTGACCCTGCCGCTGCATCTGGCGATCCCGAAGGTCGGCGCGCCCGACGCCGCGCCGGCGGGCGGCATCCCGCCCCGTCCGCTCGCGCCGCCGCTGGCGACGACGCCGGAAGAGGCCCGCGCCGCCGCCATCCTCTTCGGCATCGTCGCGGTCGCCACCAGCGTCCTCGCCTCGGCACTCGCCGCCCACCTCATTCCGTTGATGGTCGCCCTCGGCATGGCGGTGCCGGTGGCGGTGACCGTGTCGAGCCTGCGCGGCGTCGGCCAGTCCGCCGCGCGCCTCGCCGAATTCGCCTCCGGCGGGCGGACGCACCCGCTCGACCTGACGCTCTTCGCCTGCCTCCTGCTGCCGGCGACGCTGGCCTTCGCCCCCTTCGCCGGCATCAGCACCGCCGCCGCTCTGGTCTTCTCGATCGGCGGCGGCTGCGGCAACGGTGTCGTCACCATCGCCCGCGGCGCTGTTCCCCTGGTGCTCTTCGAACCACGCGTCTACGGCACCGTCACCGGCCGGATCGGCGCCCCCGCCTTCTGGTTCTCGGCGCTCGCCCCCTTCGCCGTCGCCCTGGTCCTCGACCACGGCGGCCCCATGGCGGCGCTCGTCGCCCTGGCCGTTCCGGCCATCGCCGCGGCCCTCGCCGCGTTCGCCCTGCGCCGCCGCTTCCGGCCCGCCGCGATCGCCTGATCATGCGCCATCCAGTGCCGATGAATGCGCCATCTGCTCGAGAAGTGAGCACAAAATTGTCCACCGATTGAGCATTTTCGCGCATACGCGAAAGACTTGGTTTCGAATGCGTAAAAGCATTGCTCGCTGATCAAGGCTTCAGCAGAATTGGCACGTGGGTTGCTGACGAACTCGCCAATTCGCTCATCTTTTCTGCATTCCCGGGGGTCCGCATGAAACTCGTCGTCGCCGTCATCAAGCCGTTCAAACTCGACGAGGTGCGCGATGCGCTGACCTCGCTCGAGATCCACGGCATGACCATCACCGAAGTGAAGGGCTACGGCCGCCAGAAGGGTCACGCCGAGATCTATCGCGGCGCCGAATACGTCGTGAGCTTCATTCCCAAGGTCCGCATCGAAGTGGTGGTCGGCGACGACCTCGTCGATGCGACCGTCGAGGCGATCCGCCGCTCCGCTCACACCGGCCAGATCGGCGACGGCAAGATCTTCGTCCTGCCGGTCGAACAGGCCATGCGAATCCGCACTTCGGAGAGCGGCGAAGCCGCGCTCTGACACCGCACCGCGAGTCGTTCGGCTCGCTCGTTCGTCGGCAACTCACACTCATCGGTATCGACCATGTCTTCCCGTTTCGCGTCCCTCGTCGGGGCGACGCTCCTCCTCTGCCTCGGCGCCGGCTCCGCCAAGGCCGCCGACGGCTCGCCGATCGACGCCGCCGACACCGGCTTCATGATCGCCGCCACCGCCCTCGTCCTGATGATGACCCTGCCGGGTCTGGCGCTGTTCTATGCCGGCATGGTGCGCAAGAAGAACCTGCTCGCCACCATGGCCCAGTCGGTCGCCGCCACCGCGGTGGTGTCGATCCTGTGGTACGTGCTCGGCTATTCGCTCGCCTTCACCGGCGACGGCGCGGTCATCGGCTCCGCCGCCCGTCTCTTCGGCGCCGGCATCGGCCTCGACACGGTGAGCCCCTTCGCCAAGACCATCCCCGAGATGCTCTTCCTCGCCTATCAGATGACCTTCGCCGTCATCACCGTGGCGCTGGTCGGCGGCTCGGTCGCCGACCGCATGAGCTTCGCCGCCTTCCTGATCTTCTCGGTGATCTGGCTGTTCCTGGTCTACGTCCCCTCCGCCCACTGGGTGTGGGGTGGCGGCTTCCTCGGGGCGATGGGCGTCATCGACTTCGCCGGCGGCACCGTCGTCCACATCAACGCCGGCGTCGCCGGTCTGGTCGCGGCGCTGGTCGTCGGCAACCGCATGGGCTTCGGCCGCGAGAACCTCGCGCCCTTCGACCTGACCATGGCGGTCACCGGCACCGGCCTCCTGTGGGTCGGCTGGTTCGGCTTCAACGGCGGCTCGGCGCTCGGCGCCGGCTCGCGCGCCGTCTACGCCATCATGGCCACCCACCTCTCGGCCTCCGCCGGCGCCATCGCCTGGACGGCGATGGAATGGTGGCAGCGTGGCAAGCCCTCGGTGCTCGGCATGATCTCCGGCGCCATCGCCGGCCTCGGCATGATCACGCCGGCGTCGGGCTACGTCGAACCCTGGTCCGGCCTCGTCATCGGCCTCGTCGGCGGCGTCGTCTGCTACTGGTGCTGCACCGAGCTCAAGCATCTCCTGAACTACGACGACAGCCTCGACGTCTTCGGCGTCCACGGCGTCGGCGGCCTGATCGGCACGCTGCTCGCCGGCGTCTTCGCCTCCTCGGCGATCACCGGCGACACCGCCGTCTCCGGCCTCATCGAGGGCAACCTGCGCCAGTTCGCCCTGCAGGCCCTCGGCGTCGCCGTGGTCACCGCGTGGTGCGTCGCCGGCACCTGGATCGCGCTCAAGGTGACGGGCCTCTTCACCGCCCTGCGCGTCGCCCCCGATCAGGAACGCGAAGGCCTCGACCTCGCCCTCCACGGCGAGACGCTGCACACCTGAGGCGAAATCCGAACGATCCGTTCGAGTTTTCGATTCCGCCCGCCGAAATCACCCCGTCCGCACGACGGTGATTTCGGCGGACGGATCCGCCGGGCCGCTCATCCGGCACGTCGGTCGGTGGTCCGCCTCCGGCCGACCGGCATCAACCCGATCTTCAGATCGATCGGTTAGACAGACCGCGTGTCCCCGCCTGCCCGGCGGGGCAGGCGGGATCTCGCGATGTTCGTGTTCTTCCACCAGAACGACGTGACCGACGCCCAGGGCGGCATCGAACGCTACGTCGACACGCTCGTCGCCGCCGCCGGCGACGACGCGCGGCTCATCTCGGAGGAACCGGCGCGCCCGGCCGCGAACCGGATCGGGCTGCGCCTGCCGAAATTGCCGGGACCGAAGTGGATCCCCTTCGCCCTCGCGGTGGTGGCGAACGTCCGCCGCATCCGCGCCGCGCTCGCGAACGAACCGAAGCGGGTGCTCGAGTTCTCGCGCCCCGAATACGTCGCCTTCGCCTGGATGTTCCCCGGCGCCAAGGTCTTCACCATCCACGGCACCGGTCCGGGCAAGGGGGAACGGGCGAAGCGCCTCGTCCACGATCTCGCCTGCTGGTTCCTGCCTCTGGTGGCCGATCGGGTGCAAGTGGTCGGCCGCGACGACTCGGGCCTCTCGGCCGGCGTCGTCGCCCGCCTCGGCCCCCGCCTCGCCCACATCGACGCCTGGTACGACGACGTCTTCACCCCGCGCCCGTTGCCGGCGATGGGAAAAACGGTCGTCTTCTATGCCGGCCGCATCGTCGAACAGAAGAACCCGAAGCTGCTCTTCGAGATCATCCGCGAGGGCAGCCGCCGTCACGGCGACGAGATCGAATTCCGCTACTTCGGCGGCGACACCGAACGCATCGCCGAGGCCGGCCTCGCCGACCTCGTCACCATGTCCGGCCTCCTCGACGCCCGCGGCCTCGCCGCGGCGATCGCCGACTGCCACATGGGACTGATGTGCTCGCACTTCGGCGAGGGCTCGCCCTTCATCGTCGTCGAGACGCTCGCCTGTGGCCGCCCCTATGTGCTCTCGAAGCTGCCGACCCTCGTCGGCGCCTATGCCGGCAATCCCGGCGTCCGCTTCGCCGAGGACCTGACCGCCGAGGCCTTCCTCGCCGCGATCGACCGGCTCGCCGCCGATCTCGCCGCGGGTCTCTCGCCCGAGGCGATCGCGTCGTCGGTCGGCACCCGCGCCAGGCCGGTCGCCACACGAGCCCTTCTCGGCGAGCTCGCGGCGCTCGCCCGCTGAACGCGCCGCCGGCTCACCCCGCCACGATGTCCTTGCGGCCGAAGCGACGCAGCGCCCGGCCGAGCCGCATCTCGTCCTCGCGCAACTTCGCCAGGGTTTCGGCGGTGAAGCGGATGTGCTCACCCGCCGCCGCCTCGGCCCGGTCGGGATCGCCGGCAAGCACCGCTTCCGCGGTGGCGACGTGCTGGGTGAGGAGAATGTCGCGCACCCCCGGGGTCACATAGAGCCGGCGGCGATTGTAGAAGACGTCGCCGCGCAGCAGTTCGGAGAAGGCGCGCATGACGTGCAGCACCACGAGATTGTGGCTCGCCTCGTAGATCAGCATGTGCAGATCCGCGTCGGCCTCCGCTTCGGCCGTCGGATCGTCGACGCCGTGGGCCGCCTTCATCCGCTCGAGACAGGCGGTGATCGCCTGTTTGTCGAGATCGGTGGCGCGCTCGGCGGCGAGCCGCGCCGCCGCGCCCTCGACCAGCTTGCGATACTCGAGATAGTCGACGATCACCTGCTCGTTCGACTGCATCAAGGTGGCGAGCGGCTCGGTCAGTGGCGCCATGAAATGAGCGACGTAGGTTCCGCCGCGGGTGGTGCGCAGCAGTTTGCGCGCCTCGAGCTTGTCGAGCGCCTCGCGCAACGACGGCCGCGACACCTCGAGCTTCTCCGAGAGCTCGCGTTCCGACGCCAGACGTTCGCCGGGCCGGAGTGTCCCCTCGAGGATGAGCTGTTCGATGTGCTCGGCGATGGCGTCCGCCAATTTCGGGTTTCGCACCGGTTCCACGGCCTGCCCTCCGACCTCCCACGTCCCTCCACGCGCCATCCGGTCCATCTTGCGCGGACATCTCGTTCGGCGATGACGTTCGGCGCCATCGTATGACCCCGCGGCCGGCTTGGTAAGATGAAAAGACCACCGATGGGCGCTTTCCCCCATCCGCTCGTGACGCAGCTCCTCACCCAACGTCATGACGCCACCGATCGGACGAAAGTCGCGACACCTCTCTACTGGTATCCTTCCGGTAGATTAGTCGAATTGTAATGATTCCGAGTCGATCATATCGAAGTTGATCCATCGGAATACGCGATCCACCGGAGTTCGACGTCGAGACCGACGATGTTTCGACGAGAATTCGGCCGCCGAACGCGGGCGACGACACGGGATCCGAGTGGGAACCGGAATGAACGACGAGCGGCGCAGGTCCTACGTGATACGGGTGGTGGCGGCCTATGCGCTGTTCGCCTCGCTGTGGATCTACGCCTCCGACACCGTCCTCGCGCAGATCGCCGACCACGAACTGCTGATGGAGATCTCGGTCTTCAAGGGGCTGCTGTTCGTCGTGACGACGGCGGCGCTGCTGGTCGTGGCGCTTCTGCGCATGCCGGAACGCGAGGAGACCAGAACCCTCGCCCGCTCCACCGGCTCGATGGCGCCGTCGCTCGCCTTGGCGGCGGCCGTCGCGGCGGTGCTGACCATCGCCCATTTCGCCTATCGGGCCCAATCCACGACGATCCAGAAGGACGCCATCCAGAAGCTCGAGGCGCTCGCCCGTCTCGAGGTCGACGCCATCAGCCGCTGGATCGAGGACCGCCGCAGCAACGCCGAGGTGACGGCTCGCGACCCGGCCCGCCGGCAGGTTCTGGAACGCTGGGTCGACACCCGCAACTCCGATGATGCCGAAGTCCTCGAGGAAGCGCTCGTGGCGCTGCGCAGCGGTCACGAACTCCACGGCGTCGCGCTGGTCGACGCCCGCGGCAGACTGCTGCTCGGCGACGAGGAGGCCCGTTCCGACACCGACGAATATCGCAGCGCCGTCGCCCGCGCCGGCACCGGCACCCGAGTGACCCTGCTCGATCTCCATCGCCGCCCCGACGGCACCGTCCACATGGCCTGGCTCGCCCCCATCTTCGACCGAGAGATGCGGCGGGGCGACCCTCTCGCCATCCTCGTCGTCGACGTCGACGCCGCAACCTGGCTCTATCCCTATCTGGCGTCGTGGCCGCTACCGAGCCGCACCGGCGAGAACGCCATGGTCCGGCGCGACGGCGACAAGGTCCTGTCGCTCGCCGACACCCGCTTCGCCCGGAGCGGACCGCTGACCCGCCGCCTGTCGCTCGATCGCCTCGACCAACCGATCGTGCGCCACATCCTTTTCGGCGAAACCTCCGCCGCCGGCGTCGACTATCGCGGCGAACGCGTCCTCGCCGCCATGGCGACCATCCCTTCGACCGGTTGGGTGCTCGTCGCCAAGATGGACGAGGCCGAAGCTCTCGCCGACCTCCAGGGGTTGGCCTTCGGCACCGGTCTGTCGATTCTCCTGGCACTCGCCGCCGGTCTCGGCATCGCCATCCTGTCGTGGCAGCGCCAGCGCCTCGACGCGGCCTACCGCGAGATCGACCAGCGCCATCGCGCTCAGGCGGCCGAGCAGCGCTTCCGCTCCACCTTCGAACAGGCCGCCGTCGGTATCGCCCACGTCACCCTCGACGGCGACTGGATCCGCCACAACAGGCGCCTCGCCGAGATCGCCGGTTACGACGACGCCGAACTCGTCGCGGTGCCGATCGTCGAGATCCTCCATCCCGACGAACGCCGGCCCGTGGCGCGCGCCTTGCGCCGTCTCGTCGCCGGTGAGAACCAGGTCGTCGCCGCCGAGCGCCGCATCCGTCACCGCGACGGCTCCGTCGTCTGGGTGGCGATCACCGCGTCGCTGGTCCGCGACACGCCCGAGTCCGACCCCTACGTGATCGCCGTGGTCGAGGACGTCTCGGCCCGCCACGCCACCGAAGACGCGCTCAGGGAGAGCGAGGAACGCTTCGACCTCGCCATGCGCGGTTCGGCCGAAGGGCTGTGGGACTGGAACATCGCCACCGGCGCGGTCTACCGCTCGCCCCGTTGCCGCGAGATCCTCGGCTACGGCGCCGAAACCTCGGGCGAAGAGCGCGAGGGTTGGTTGGCGTGGCAGCATCGCATCCATCCCGACGACGCCGCGGCCACCACGACCCACCTGCGCGACATCGTCTCGGGTGATACCGACACCATCGCCGTCGACTACCGTCTGCACATGCCACAGGGTGACTACCGCCACCTGCTGACCCGCGGCTTCGTCGTCCGCGACGCCTCCGGCCACGCCGTCCGCATGGTCGGCACCCATTCCGACATCACCGATCGCAAACGCCAGGAAGCCGACCTGCGCCGCGCCGCGGCGGTCTTCACCAACACCCAGGAAGGCGTGGTCATCACCGACGCCACCGGTCACGTGATCGACGTCAACCCGGCCTTCACCACCATCACCGGCTGGAGCCGAGACGAGATCGTCGGCGACAACCTGCGCGTCCTGCGCTCCGGTCGCCACGACAGGGCGTTCTACGCCGAGATGTGGAGGACGATCGATCGCGTCGGCCACTGGCAGGGCGAGATCTGGAACAAGCGCAAGACCGGCGAGATCTTCCCCGAGTGGCTGACGATCTCGAGCGTGCGCGACGAAGCCGGACGGATCGTCAACTACCTCGGCACCTTCGTCGACATCGGCCCGCTGAAGCAGTCCGAAGCCCGCCTCGCCCATCTCGCCCACCACGACCCGCTGACCGATCTGCCGAACCGCATCCTTCTCCTCGACGTGCTCGACCATGCCATCGAGGAAGCCCTGCACGCTTCGAAAGTCGGCGCCGTGCTGTTCCTCGACCTCGATCGGTTCAAGAACGTCAACGACAGCCTCGGTCACGCCGCCGGCGACGAGCTGCTGTGGCTGGTGTCGCGGCGTCTGCGCGAGGTGCTGCCCGATCACGCCATGCTCGCTCGCCTCGGCGGCGACGAGTTCGTCGGCATGGTGCGCGACATCGGCGGGCGCGACCCGGCCGCCGAACTCGCCCTCCGCCTGATCGAACGGCTGAACCAGCCCTTCGTGCTCGCCGACGGCCAGGAGATCTTCATCTCCACCTCGATCGGCATCTCCCTCTTCCCCACCGACGGGGTCGTCGCCACCGAGCTGATCCAGCATGCCGACACCGCCCTCTACGAAGCCAAGGGCGCCGGACGCGCCACCCACCGCTTCTACGAGGAGGTGTTGACCGCCGCCGCCGCACTGCGCCTCGAGACCGAAGCGGGTCTGCGCCGCGCGCTGGAGCGCGACGAATTCGAGCTCCACTACCAGCCGCAGGTCACCACCGCCGACGGGCGCGTGCGCGGCGTCGAGGCGCTGATTCGTTGGCGCGATCCGATCAGCGGCCTGATCCCGCCCGACAACTTCATCCCGATCGCCGAAGAAAGCGGCCTGATCATCGCCATCGGCGAATGGGTGCTGCGGACCGCCTGCCGGCAGATGCGCGAATGGCTCGACGCCGACATCGGGATCGAGACCATCGCCGTCAACCTCAGCCCGCGCGAGTTCCAACGCGCCGACGTGCCACGCCGGATCGCCGACGTCCTCGCCGAAACCGGCGTGCCGGCGCATTGCCTGGAGATCGAGATCACCGAAGGCGCGCTGATGGACCAGGGCGCCGAGGCGGAACGCCGCCTCTCCGCGCTGCGCGCCCTGGGCGTGCGCCTGTCGATCGACGATTTCGGCACCGGCTGGTCGTCACTCGCCTATCTGCGTCGCCTGCCCATCGACAAGCTCAAGATCGATCGCAGCTTCGTCGCCGACATGCCCGACGATCCGACCTCGGTGGAGATCGCCTCGGCGATCATCTCGCTCGCCCGCAACCTCAAGCTCGAGGTCCTGGCCGAGGGCGTCGAGACGCGCGCTCAGTTCGACGAGTTGGTGCGGCTCGGCTGCGATCTGGTCCAGGGCTGGTTCTTCTCCCGGCCGCTGCCCGCCGCCGACCTGCCCCTGCTCCTCGGCCGCCCCGGCGAACGCCGGGCCGAGTCCGGCCGGCCGAAGGACCTTCGCCGGCGCAGCAGCTGACCTTCGCCGCGACCCCGCCGCCGCGTCACGCCGGACAGTGGCCGACGCCGCGATTTTGGTGTTAGCTCGTCGCCGGCCGGTTCGCCGTGACCGGCCGGTGAGGGAGACCGATACAGCATGACCTTGACCAAGGTACTCGTCGCTCAGGGGGGCGGGCCGACCGCCGTCATCAACCAGTCGCTCGTCGGAGCGGTTCTCGAGGCTCGCAAGTTCCAGAACGTCGAACTGGTCTACGGCGCCTATCACGGTGTCCGCGGCATCGTCGACGAGGAGTTCCTGGACCTCACCCAGGAGACCAGCCACAACCTCGAGATGGTCGGCCATACGCCCTCATCCGGCCTCGGATCGACCCGTGACAAGCCCGATCTGAAGTACTGCCAGGAGATCTTCAAGGTCCTGCGCGCCCACCAGATCAGCCAGTTCTACTACATCGGCGGCAACGACTCGTCCGACACGGTGCGCATCGTCTCCGAGGAGGCGAAGAAGGCGGATTACGACCTGCGCTGCATCCACATCCCCAAGACCATCGACAACGATCTGATGGTCAACGACCACACCCCCGGCTTCCCCTCCGCCGCCCGCTTCGTCGCGCAGGCCTTCATGGGCGCCAACCTCGACAACGCCGCCCTGCCCGGCGTCTACGTCGCCGTGGTCATGGGCCGTCACGCCGGCTTCCTCACCGCCGCCTCGGCGTTGGGCAAGAAGTTCCCCGACGACGGACCGCACCTCATCTACATCCCCGAGCGCCCCTTCATCGTCGACAGGTTCCTCGCCGACGTGAAGGCGACCTACGAGAAGTACGGCCGCTGCATCGTCGCCGTGTCGGAGGGCATCCACGACGAGAACGGCGTGCCGATCATGACCACGCTGATGAAGCAGGTCGAACACGACGCCCACGGCAACGTCCAGCTCTCCGGCACCGGCGCGCTCGCCGACCTGCTGTGCGAGGAGGTCAAGAACAAGCTCGAGATCAAGCGCGTCCGCGGCGACACCTTCGGCTACCTGCAGCGCTCCTTCATCGGCTGCGTCTCCGACGTCGACCAGCGCGAGGCGCGCGAGGTGGGTGAGAAGGCGGTGCAGTTCGCCATGTGGGGCAAGGCCGACGGCTCGGTCACCATCCATCGCACCGGCTTCTATTCGGTCGACTACCAGCTCACCCCGCTCGAAGCGGTCGCCGGCAAGACCCGCACCATGCCGGACGAGTTCATCGCGCCGTCCGGCAACGACATCACCGACGCCTTCCGCCTCTATCTGCGCCCGCTGCTCGGCTCCGGCATGCCCGACGCCTACCGGCTGCGCCTCAACCGCGTGCCGAAGATCCTCAACGGCAGCTGACACCATCGGTCATCGACGATGACCGATGGTATTCCTGGCGTGAATTTCTCATGCCTCTGATGCGAATGAGAAATTCGCGTGTCTTCAGAGGCCGGGCGCGTCGGCGCCTTCGGCCTCCGGTATGAGCCGGCGACGCCCCCGAAAGACGAAGAGAGGCGGCGGACCACCGGTCCGCCGCCTCTCGCGCATTCGTGTCACCGTCGAGCGACGGATGGACGTCCGGTCTCACTGACCCTTGACGATCGGCCCACCGCGGCGGGTCCAGTCGATCATCGCGCCGGAATAGTCGGCGATGTCGTCGCGGCCGACAGACGGCAACGCCTGGGCGAGCCGGCCGGTGCGGTTGCCGGAGCGGCACATGATCACCACGGTCTTTTCGCCACGCTTGGGCAGGGCCGCCGGCGTCAGCTTCGACAGCGGCAGGTTGATGGCGCCGGGGACGTGGCCGGCGACGAACTCGTCGGGCTCGCGGATGTCGACCAGCACGATCGACTGCTTGGCGAGACCCTCGACGACCTGCTCGTAGGTGACGGTCTGGGCGGACCACGCCGAACCGGCGGAAACGGCGAGGGCGAACGAGGCGGCGGCGATGCTGCGAAGTCTCATCGGGCGATCTCCGGGGACGCTTCGGGGGCGTCGGAACGGGGACTACGGGCGGAAGGGTGACTTCATATCAGGCTTTCCGCATGTGTTCAGCTCCCATCGTCGCGACTCACGCGCTGTTGATGGATGCGACGCAGCATTGACATTGCGATGCAACAGAGTCACCGATGAGAACCCGTCGCGCCTCGGTTCCCCTCCGTCGCGGCGACGGAGGTCTCTCGTCGGGGTGGCGGCCCCGCTTCGTGTCGGACGTCCGCACCACCGGCGACGTTCGACGGCCCGAACCGGCGGAGGATGTCATGATCGGCGTTTCCGACATCGAATCCTGGGATGACGACGTCCGCGCCGGTGCGATCGCCGATCTGCGCCGCGCCGGATGGGATCGCGCCGCCCGCGGCGACGCCCCGACACCGCGGGCGCGCCGCCTGCTCGCCCGCTTCCGCGTCGGCGAGCCGTTGACCACGCGCGAACTCGCGGATCTGCGCGGCGTTCTCGTCGGCACCTGATCCCCTCCCCGCTCCGCATCGCGAGCGCATCTCCCCTGTCCGACCGCCGCCGCGTGGTCGGAAAGCTTGACCACGGCCTCTCCCCCGAGGAAAGTGACACCCGCTTCACGACCACGACCCGTCGCCGGACGGGCGTGACCAGACCTCGAAGACGAGGCATCGGGAGGACGGGAATGGATTCGCTCGACGCGCCGCCGGGGACCGACGACGGCGCCGTATCGACCATCCGCCTCGATGGCGTCCGCATCGCGTTCCGCCTCGAAGGCGGCTCCACCTACGAAGCCGTAGCCGAAACCTCGATCGAGGTGGCCGAGAACGAGTTCGTGGCGATCGTCGGCCCCACCGGCTGCGGCAAGTCGACCCTGCTCAACGCCGTCGCCGGCCTGCTGAAGCCGGCCGCCGGCTCGGTCACCGTCTTCGGCCGGCCACTCGTCGGCCTGTGCCGCGAGGCCGGCTACCTCTTCCAGCAGGACGCGGTGATGCCGTGGAAGACGGCGCTCGACAATGTCGCCCTCGGCCTCGAGGTCGCCGGTCGGCCGCGTGAGGCGGCGCTCGACGAGGCGCGCGCCTGGCTCGCCAAGGTCGGCCTCGCCCGTTTCGCCGATCGCTATCCCCATCAGCTCTCCGGCGGTCAGAGGAAGCGCGTCGGCCTCGCCCAGGTGCTGATCCGCCATCCCAAGATCCTGTTGATGGACGAGCCCTTCGGTCCGCTCGACGCCCAGACCCGCCAGATCATGGGCAATCTGCTGCTCGACCTGTGGGCCGCCGACCGCAAGGCCGTGCTCTTCGTCACCCACGATCTCGAGGAGGCGATCGCGCTCTCCGACCGCGTGCTGATCATGTCGGCCGGCCCGCACGCTCGCATCATCGGCGATCACCGCATCGATCTCGCCCGTCCCCGCGACACCTCCGACATCCGCCTCGACCCGCGCTTCCACGAGCTGCACCGGGCGATCTGGGGCCAGTTGAAGGCCGAGGTGATCAAGACCTACGGGGAGACGACCCCATGAGCCGCACCAAGCTCCTCTTCCTCCAGGTCATGGTCGGCGTCGTCCTCGTCGCCCTGTGGTGGATCGGTTCCAACGTGAAGATCTTCGGCGTGCTGCTGTTGCCGCCGTTCTTCTTCTCGACGCCCGGCGAGGTCTTCGCCCGAGTGGTGCGCCTCTTCGCCACCGGCGTGATCTGGAAGCATCTGTGGGTGACGCTGCTCGAGACGGCGCTGGCCTTCGCCATCGGCGCTCTCGGCGGCATCCTCTTCGGCTTCTGGTTCGCCCGCAAACCCAACGTCGCCGCGGTCTTCGACCCCTACCTGAAGATGATCAACGCCCTGCCGCGCGTCGTCCTGGCGCCGATCTTCATGCTGTGGCTCGGCCTCGGCATCTGGTCGAAGGTGGCGCTCGGGGTGACGCTGGTGTTCTTCATCGTCTTCTTCAACGTCTATCAGGGCGTGAAGGAGGTGAGCCCGGTGGTGCTGGCCAACGCGCGGCTGATGGGCCTCAACGAGCGGCAGCTGTTCCGCCACGTCTATTGGCCCTCGGCGCTCTCCTGGATGTTCTCCTCGCTCCACACCTCGGTCGGCTTCGCGCTGGTCGGTGCGGTGGTCGGCGAATATCTCGGCTCCTCCGCCGGCCTCGGCTACCTCATCCACCAGGCCGAAGGCGTCTTCGACATCGCCGGGGTCTTCGCCGGCATGTTCGTCCTCGCCGCCTTCGTCCTGATCATCGACTGGGGGGTGAGCCACATCGAGGATCGCCTGCTGGTGTGGCGACCCCGGAACTCGTTGAACGACGCCTGACGCCTTCGAAGGGCATCGGCGAGAAATCCATGAAACCGGTCCATCGATGCGACCGGACGACCACAGGGAGAATGCGCGATGAAGCGTCTGATCGGACTGGTTGCGGCGGGCCTCGCCGTCCTCGGCGTGGCGGGAACGGCCGTGGCCGCGCCCCCGGAGAAGCCCAAGCTGGAGATCGGTGTCGGCGGCAAGCCGCTGCTCTACTATCTGCCGCTGACGCTCGCCGAACGCCTCGGCTACTTCAAAGACGAAGGCCTCGACGTCACCGTCAACGACTTCGGTGGCGGCTCCAAGGCGCTCCAGGCGCTGATCGGCGGCTCGGTCGATGCCGTCACCGGCGCCTACGAACACACCATCCGCATGCAGCAGAAGGGCCAGGACATCGCCGCGGTGATCGAACTCGGCCGCTTCCCCGGCATCGTACTCGCCGTCGCCACCGCCAAGGCCGACAAGGTCGCGTCGGTCGCCGACCTGAAGGGCATGAAGATCGGCGTCACCGCGCCGGGCTCCTCGACCCACCTGACCGTCACCTATCAGATGATCAAGGCCGGCCTCGCGGCCGACGACGCCTCCTTCATCGGCGTCGGCGGCGGCGCTTCCGCCGTGGCGGCGCTGGAGAACGGCAACGTCGACGCCATCTCCCACCTCGATCCGGTGATCTCCAAGCTCGAGGCCGACGGCGCCGCCAAGGTGCTGGTCGACACCCGCACCGAAGCCGGCACCCGCGCCGTCTTCGGCGGCACCAACCCGGCCGCCGTGCTCTACCTGAAGCGCGACTTCATCAAGGCCAACCCGAGCACCGTCCAGGCGCTCACCAACGCCTTCTACCGGACGCTGAAGTGGATCGAGAAGGCTTCGCCCGAAGAGATCGCCGCCAAGGTGCCGGAAGAGTACATGCTCGGCGACAAGGCCCTCTACCTGAAGGCGCTCAAGGCCTCGATCCCGACCTATTCGCAGAACGGCCTGATCCCGCCGGAAGGCATGGACTCGACCATGAAGTTCCTGCAGACGACCGAGCCGAGCTTCAAGGACGCCAAGATCGACGTCTCCGCCTCCTTCGACCCGACCTTCGTCAAGAAGTCGGCCGCGACGGTGAAGTGATACCGAACGGATGAAGTTCCGACCTGTTCGGTACTTCATCCGCGAAGGCGAGCCCGAACGGGCGTCGGCCGGCCGGGCCGTGACGCTCATGAAATTCGGACTCACCGAATTTCATGAGCCCGGTATGACATCGGCCGGGCGGCGGGATGGGAACGGTCGCAGCCGCTCCACCTCGCCGCCCGCGCCTTGCCGACGCGCGAATGTGGAGAGGACGGCATTCCCACTTTGCGTTCGCCGCGATCCGCGTTATACGCAGCTTCGTCCACCGGCGCTCCGCGCCGATCGACCCGGCACCCGTAGCTCAGCTGGATAGAGTGCTGCCCTCCGAAGGCGGATGTCAAGTCCGGCAATGTGAACGAGTGAGTAAAAAAGTAGAAGTAAAACAGTAACTTGCGGGCTTCGATTTTTGGGGTTAACACTCGCTCGAAAACCGCGTAAGCACTGCGTAAGCAGTAGGCACCCATAGCTCAGCTGGATAGAGCGCCACCCTCCGAAGGTGGAGGCCTCAGGTTCGAATCCTGATGGGTGCGCCATTCTCCCCTAATCGTTGATTGCTGGTTCTTCGAAACGGGCAGAGAATCTCCCGTGCTGCGGCGGATGGCGAGAATGTCAGCGGGAAATTCACCAGCGAACGATAATCCCTTTCTCGCAAGCTAGTCTCTACGGTGAAGGTGACATCGGCCAAGGTGCCTAGGTCAAGCACCTGCTCCATAGTTTTATCGGGGCGGAGCCGCAGACTTCCTGAGCGAACAGGACCAATCGACTAGCTGTGTGCGAACATGCTCGGGACGAAAGCCAAGTCCGATGAGGCGGCCGGTCAGCCGGGGCAACAGTGGCGACCGGGCAATCAGGCGCATGAAGAGAGGAGGCTTCGGACTTCGTGCGCTGTCTGCCTCACCCGCACGCTTTCGGCTGCGCATCATCAGTTGTAGTTTTTGGGTCGCTCTGGTTGGAAAGGCGCGTCGGCGCTGCACGGCCTCCAGCAAGCGCGTTTTCATTCGTCCTTCGCGCAAGGCTTCAGCCAGTAGGTTGGCCGTCGCTATAGCGTCCTGAATAGCGAGGTTCACACCAACGCCGCCAATCAGCGACATGGCGTGTGCGGCATCCCCGATAAACAACAGGCCGGGTTTCCACCACGTCTTCAGGCGGTCGATCCGAACGCTCAGCAGATGCACGTCATCCCAAGAGCGGATCTCCTTGAAGCGGTCCGCAGGCAAAGGTGCGACCTCAGCGATCCTTGCGCGAAGCGCACCAATTCCGCCGTCCTTCAGCGCGTCGACGGTCCCCTTGGTGATGACGTAGCCGCACTGCCAGTAGTCGCCTCGGTCGATCAGAACCAGCCCCTGTCGCGGGCCGGCATGGCTCATCGCTTGCTGGGGATCGCCGGCCTTTTTCGAGACCTTCATCCATAGAATATCTGTGGCCGTGCCAAAGCTCTGAAACTCAAGTCCCGCAGCCTTGCGGGTGGCGGAATTGCGTCCGTCGGCACCGATTACGAGATCGGCATCAAGAACCAGATTGCGGTCGCTCTGGCGAGCATTCACGCCGACAACTCGACCTGCTTCCCAACGGAGCGACGTTATCTCGGTCGACATCAGCAAGCGGAAGCGCGGAAATCCCGCTGCCTTCCGTGCCAGAAAATTCAGGAAATCCCATTGGGGCATGAACGCGATGAACTTGGCGCGCGTCGGCAGTTTGGAGAAGTCTGCGATCGTGACCTTGCGTCCTTCGATCTCAGCGTGGAGCTGATAGGCTTTCTGATGGGGAAGCGTGAGAAGTTCGTCGAGATAGCCAAGCTCGTGCATTGCTTCGAGTGTCGAAGGATGGATGGTATCTCCACGAAAATCGCGCAGGAAGTCCTGGTGCTTCTCGATGACCGTTACGTCGACCCCGGATCGGGCCAGAAGGAGTCCGAGCATCAGGCCGGCCGGTCCCGCCCCCACGACGACGCAGCTCTGGCTCCTTTCCAGATTGGAATAAAGGTATCTCAACTCCATACCTCCTGTCGTTTCGAGGCTAGTGGAGGGGCTTATCCGCATGATCTGTCGCCGTGCTGCAGCAATAGGGCGCGTCGTCCCCATCGCTCTCGCCTTCGGCGACCCGCTTGATCACCTTTTCAAGGTCTTCCAGTTGAGCGATCTTCTCCTCGACGGAAGCGAGCTGCTGTTTTGCGATACGGAGTGCCTCGGGCGAACGCGAGGCCGAGACGTCGGCTAGATGAAGCAGATCCCTGATCGCATCGATGTCAAACCCGAGATCCCGCGCCCGGCGAATGAACAGTAATCGTTTGACCGCATCATGATCGTAGCGTCTCTGATTGCCCTTGTTTCGCAAGCCCTCGGGCAAGAGACCGATCTGCTCGTAATAGCGGATCGTTGGAATCTTGACCCCCGTGATCTGGGAGAGTTTGCCGATGCCCAGGTCCATGGCTGTTGTCCTTTCTGAAGGGTGGTGCCAGTTCATGAATGGGTTTTCCGAGCGCGATGTTCGCCGTTGCTACGATTGGTTCCGGCCGGGCAAAGCCGCCCGTCAAGTTTGACGGACGGCTTCTTCGACGGGAGGGATCAGTAGCTCTCGGCTGGTATCAGGGGGCGTGAAGACGTGCCGTCGTCACGTTCGTCGTCGTTCGACTTCGCCCCCTTGAAGCGCAAGAGCCGGAGCGCATTCAGCGTCACGATCGCGGTGGCGCCGGTATCGGCGAGGACTGCGATCCAGAGGCCGGTGATCCCTAGGACGCTGGTAACGAGAAACAGGCCCTTCAGCGCCAAAGCGAAGACGACGTTCTGATGGATGTTGGCCATTGTCGCACGGGACAGCGCCACAAGATGGGCAACATCCGTCACTCGGCTCTTCAGCAGGGCGGCGTCCGCCGTCTCGATTGCCACGTCGGTTCCGCCGCCCATGGCGATCCCGACATCGGCGGTTGCGAGCGCAGGGGCATCGTTGATTCCATCACCGACCATAGCCACCTTGGTCGTTCGTTTCATCTCGTTCACGAGATCGAGCTTGTCCTGCGGCAGAAGCTCGGCGCTCCATTCGATACCAAGACCCTTGGCGATCGCCTGAGCGGTGCGCCGATTGTCGCCGGTCAGCATCACGGAACGAACGCCCATCGCTTTGAGCCGGGCAATCCCCTCGGGCGCGTCTCGCCGCGGTTCGTCGCGCAAGGCGATCAGGCCGATTGCTTCCCGCGTCCCCTCATCAAAGAGGACGGCAACGGTGTTGCCGCGATCTTCGAGCCCTTCGATTGCGCTCTGCTCGTGCTTACCGATCACTACCACGTTCGCGGCATGGCTCGGGGAGCCGACGGCAAGGCGGCGCCCGACGACCGTGGCATGGACTGCCTTCCCGGCCGTCGCAGAGGCGTCCTGCGCCGGAGGGACCGCTATGCCGGAAGCCTCTGCTCGGTTGATGATCGCCTTGGCAAGCGGATGGCTGGAACCCGTCTCGACCGCTGCCGCCAATGCGATGACGTCCTTCTCCTCGTTCTTGCCGAAGGCCACCGTTTCGGTGACGCGCGGCTTGCCCTCAGTAAGCGTCCCTGTCTTGTCGAAGGCGATAGCATTCACCTTGCCGATGGTTTCGAGGGCGTTGCCGCCCTTGATCAGCAGGCCGCGGCGGGTGCCGACGGCAAGGCCCGAGGCGATCGCCGCAGGCGTCGAGAGAACGAGCGCGCAGGGACATGCGATCAGCAAGAGCGCGAGGCCGCGATAGATCCAGGTGTCCCAATCGCCGCCCATCGCCAGTGGCGGCACGATGACGATCAGCGCAGCGATCAGCATCACGGCCGGGGTATAGTAGCGGCTGAAATTCTCGATGAAACGTGCGGTAGGAGCCTTGGCGGACTGAGCCTGCTCGACGAGCTGGATGATGCGCGAGATCGTGTTGTCGGCAGCGGCCTTTTCGACGCGAACCTTGAGAACGCCATCGACATTGATGGACCCAGCATAAATGCTCTCGCCCTTGGCTTTGGCGCGCGGGACCGATTCTCCGGTGATGGGCGATTCGTCGAGGCTGGAAGTGCCTTGGACGATCTGTCCGTCGGCCGGCACTCGGTCGCCGGGCCGCACAAGAACAAGGTCGTTCACGCGCAAGGAAGTCGCCGGGACGCTGCGCTGAGCGCCGCTGGGATCAAGCAGAATTGCGGTCTTTGGCACCAGCGACGCAAGGGCCTTTATGCCAGCGCGAGCGCGTCCGGCTGCAACGCTTTCAAGCAACTCGCCGACCGCGAACAGGAACACCACCGCAGCCGCCTCTTCGGCCTCGCCGATCACCAAGGCGCCGATCGCGGCCACGCTCATCAGTGTCTCAATCGAGAATGGCGACCCTGACGTCGCGAGAGCAAACGCCTTGCGGGCGAACGGCAGGACGCCTGCGACGACGGCGAGTGCAAAGATCCACTCTGCATAGAGGGGGATAAACTGGGCGATGAGGTAGGCCGAGCCCATCAGCAGACCGAGGCCGATGACGTGCTTGCCCTTGCGAGTCTGCCACCAGCGTTGATTGCGCATGGCTGGCGCGGGCGCAACGTCCACGGCGACGTCGGACGAAGACGAAAGTTCGCGTGTGTTGGATACCCCGAAGCCGAGGCTCTTGATGGTCCTTTCGATGTCGGCAACCTTGGTGCCCGAGCCGGGAACCAAGTTGAGTTCAAGCATTTCGGTCGTGAAGTTCACGCGAATGTCGGAAACATCGGGCATTCTTGCAAGTGCGACTTCGATCTTGCCGACGCAACTCGCGCAATCCATGCCCTCGACCCGCATCGAGACATTGGGCGGAGATGTCGGATCTGTGCGCGAGACCGGCGTTTGCGCGAGCTGACCATGATCGTGGCCACCGCAGTCGCTGTGATCATGATGATGCGCATGGTGGTGATCGTGCCCATGATCATGCTCACCGGAGCAGCCGCTGTGGTCATGCCCGCTGTGCGCTTCGGAATGCCGGGCGGGCGTCGATGGAATGACGGCGGGCGGTAGCTCGGTCACATCGAAGCCGAGCGCGCGGATCTTCCTGGCGATGTCGTTCGACGTCGTTGTGCTGGCCGTATCGCGGGAAAGCTGCAGCGTCTCGGTGGCAAAATTGACGGTAACGTCAGTGATGCCTCCCAGACGGTTCAGTGCAGTCTCGATCTTGCCGACGCAACTTGCGCAATCCATGCCCTCGACGCGAAAGCCCAAGCGCTCACCGCCGCTAGGTGCTGAAAGTCCCGTTGTCATTCCGATCTCCTTTCTCACCACGCGGTGGGCGCGTGCGCAGGCCCCGCATGGCCACGAAAGGAGTCAATACCACGATTGAACAACTATTCAAGCGTATGTTGATAGTATCGGCTTTCGCGGTTTCAGATCACTCCTCGGCGTGATCCTCGGAGATGTGCGTCGCCATGTCGTGGAGAACCTGACGGACATGCTCGTCGGCGATCTCGTAAAAGATCTGCTTGGCCTGGCGCTCGCCCTTGACGAGACGGGCACCGCGCAGCAGGCGCAGATGATGGCTGACCAGGGATAGGGACAGGTCGATTTTCTCCGCGATCTCGCCGACCGAAATCGGACCGGGCATGCAGCTCAGGAGGATTTTCAGCCGTGAAGGATCGCCGAGAAGCCGGAAGGTTTCCGCCAGGATCGTCACCTCGTTCTGCGAGAGCGAGGAATGGTCGAGGTGGCTGCGTGTCTCTGTTGCGCTCGGGGTTGCGGCCTCGGCCTGCTTTTCGACCCGTAGTTTCGGTTTACCGGCAGTCATCAGCGATTTTCACCTGTGTCTTGAGGCGGTTCACGCCCGTTTGATGGCAACGTGTCGGCCACGTCGATTTGTCTCGTCCAATCTACCGGAAGGCTGCGCGATCTCAATGCGCAACAGGCCCGATACTTCCCGATCAGCGAGTCGGAGCGATCGTAGCCGGCACCACGTCAGTCTTCATCTGCTGATGTCGTCCTGCGCTTCGGAAATTTCGACCCCGGAGCAAGAACAGCCTTGACTTTACAAGCGCTGGAAGCCGCACGCTGACGGCAATCCACTCTTCCGGGAGGCCGTTTGACGGTCTGCCGGAAGCCAATCCACGTCTAAAGCAAGAAGGGCAAGGACATGCCAGAAGCCAACACGCCACACATCCTCATCTATACGACGCCGACCTGCCCGGACTGCCATGCACTCAAGCGTTGGCTGGCCCAGCAGGGTCTCGCCTATGAGGAGCGTGACCTGACCGACCCCAAGATCGCCGAGGAGGCAAAGGCACGCACGGGTGTCAGGGTCGCTCCTATTACAATCGTAGGGTCGGAAGTTTTCTACGGAACCTTCCCAAGCCAGAAGCCGGGACTCGTCAAGGCTCTAGGTTTGACCGGGAGTGCATGATGACGACCAGGTTCGTTGATATTCGGCAGGCACGGGTCAGTCTGGAGGTCCAGGAGGGACAAACCATCCTCGACGCAGCACTTGCCGCAGGCATACCTTATCCCCACGGCTGCCGTTCCGGCCGCTGCGGCTCGTGCAAGTCACGTCTGATCGAGGGCGAGGTGGAACTGCTCCAGCATTCTCGCTTCGCCCTCAGCGAGGAAGAGAAGGCCGACGGCCTGATCCTGGCATGCCGCGCGGTGCCGCAGACCGATGCGGCTGTCGCCTGGCTTGGCAGCGATGACGATGATGCGGTTGAGGCTCCTCGACGGGTGGAGGCCATCGTGTCCGGCCTCGATGACCTTACCCACGACATCAAACTGGTGCGAATCTCGCCTGTGGATGGCTCCCCGTTGCTCTTCACGGCCGGACAGTATGCCCAGGTCGGATTCGATGGTGTGCCCGCGCGCAGCTACTCCATGGCCAATCGTCACGGCGACGACAGCCTCGAATTTCACATTCGCAAGGTTCCGGGCGGCGTCACCTCGCAGCACGTCCATGAGGCACTGAAGGCCGGTGACAAGCTGACGCTCGAATTTCCACTAGGCTCCTCCTATCTGCGCCAGCATCATTCCGGCCCGATCCTGTGCATCGCCGGCGGTTCCGGTCTGGCGCCGATCAAGTCGATCGTGGAAACAGCCCTTGCGCACGGCATGAAGCAGCCGATCCATGTCTACTTCGGCGCACGCGGCGCGCGTGATCTCTATCTCGTCGAGCATTTCGAGACCCTGGCGGACCGCCACAACAATCTCAGCTTTACGGCTGTCTTGTCCGATACACAGGTAGCCCCCCATCGGCACGGGTTCGTGACCGACGCGGTGGCCGAGGATCTCGCGGACTTCGACGGGTGGAAAGCCTATGTCGCAGGCCCGCCCCCGATGGTTGATGCGGCGATGGCAATGGCATTTGCGCGCGGGCTGCGACCCGAGGACATGCACGCCGACGTTTTCTTCACGCCCGAAGGGCAGGAAGGCTAGTCGCCTCGTTCAATGAAATCAGGCGAGAGCCTGCGCTGCGAGGAATCGCGGCGCAGGCTTTTTTCATTCATTTCAGGCGGATATGCTGAGCTCGGTCATCATGCCGGTCTGGAGATGCGGCATATGATGGCAGTGCAGCATCCAGCGCGCCGCCTCTCCGGCGTCGAGCGCGACGGTCACCATGGCCATCGGAGGAACATAAACGGTGTCGCGCCGTGCCCCATCGAAGCGCTTGCCGTTGATGTCCACGACCTGGAAGACATGGCCGTGCAGATGCATCGGATGCCCCATCATCGACATATTGTGAAACATGATCTCGACCCGCTCGCCCGTCTTTGCAAGGAGGGGCTTGTGATCTCCCCAGACCTTGCCGTCGATGGTCCAGACATAGGGCTGCATCGAGCCGCCCAGCATAACCATGTGGCTGCGCTGTGGCGCACGCGAGGGAAGGCCGTCCGAGGCGCGCAGCTTCAGCTCTTGCGACAGGTCGATGTCGAACGCAGGCGCATCCGCTTCGCCAAGCGCCGGGATCTTCTCAATGGTCGCGCCGGGCGTGGCGAGGATCAACCCCGTGCGCTCCTTCGACCCCTCGCGCGACGCAAGCACGGGCCACGCCCCTTCACCGGCAAGCTCCAGATCCAGATCGAGGCGTTGGCCCATGGCGATACCGAAACGACTGCCTTCGAGGCCCGCGATGGCATGGCCGTCGACTGCCACGAGTCTCGCAGACAGCCCACCCGTATCGATCCAGAAAACAGTGGCCGAGGCGCCGTTGATCACCCGCAGCTTTACCCGTCCGCCCTTCTCGACCATGATGATCTCCGGGTCGGACAAGGTGCGGTCGTTGGTCAGGTAGGCGTCCCAATTGTAGTCATTCAGATCCATGGCCATGCCCTGCATCGAGGACATATCCATCTGCATGCCTGAATGGTCCATCGAGGCGCCGGGGGCGGCGTGGCCTCCCATGGCGCTCATATCGTGGCCGCCGCCGTGCCCGCCGGTGATCTCCTGCATGACCTCTTCGGGCGCCTTGAACGAGAAGTCATGGAGAAACATCACGACTTCCTGGCGGTCGGCCGCCACGTCTTCGGCGCTGCGCACGATCAGCGGCGCGGCGAGCAGGTTCATCTCCTGGAGCGGGATGTGCGCGTGCATCCAGTATGTGCCGGGGAGCGGCTCGTAGTCATAGGAGCGCGTTTCGTCGGGTTGCAGCATCGGCTGTGGCAGATCCGGGACGCCATCCTGCTCGTTGGGCGGGATCTGGCCATGCCAATGGATGAGGGTCGGAACATCCAGGCGATTGGTAAGACTGGCGCGAAAGCGTTGGCCTGGATTGAGAACCAATCCCTGTCCACTCGGGCCTTCCAAGCCGAAGACTGTGGCGGCGCGTCCATTGACGTCCAGCACCCGTGTCGCGGCGCTGAGCGATATGGCGTTTTGCGCCATGGCAAAGCGCGGTAGAGCTGCTGTGGACAACGTGGCAGCGCTTGCGGCAAGAAAGCCGCGTCGTGAAATAAGTGTCATTTTCGGTCTCCTGGGAGAACTATGCTCCCTCTGAGTTCAGATCGGCGTGCGCTTATGCAGCCACTGGTTTTCAGCGAGACTGGGATTGGGAGGGCGTTCATTCCGTTCGGGGCTGAGACCGGCGAGGTTCGTCGTCTCCGGTAGTGCCCAACGCGCCGAGGTAGGCTGAATCGCATTTCCGGGCTGGTCAGACACGAACCAAGAGCCCATGCCAGAGCATACGAAGTAGCAGAAGCCATCGCTTCCGGAACAGATTCGATCTTCCTGACATGCCTCGGGAGAGGAGTATGCGGTGCGATGCGGCGCTTCGTGTTTTGAGGCGATCGTTTGGGAGACGGTGGCCATGCGGGCGCCGTGCGCCGGCACAGCCAACGCCACCGTGACGAAGGAGAAGATCATCAGCACTGCGATGAACAGACGACGCATCGGCGTCAAAACTCCTTGTCAGACAACATTCCGCGCATCCTTGGCTGGATGAATCTTATATGTCGCAACCGCCGCCGCGCATCATTGCTGACGCACCGCGGCGGTTCCTACATATCAAAATCACTGGCCGCGCGCGGCGAGCCATTCCCGCATCATAGCGATCTCACCTTCTTGGGCCGAGATCACCTCCTCGGCGAGTTTGCGGACCTCGGGGTCAGTGCCGTATTGCAGCACGATCCGCGCCATGTCGATCGCGCCCTGGTGGTGCGGGATCATGCCGCGCATGAAGTCGATGTCGGCGTCGCCGGTGAAGTCGACTGTCATGTCGGCGTGCATACGGTTATTGGCTTCGATGTAAGCCTGCGTGGATGGGTTGTCGGAGGCCGGCATCGAATGCCCCGGCATGTCGTGGCCTTGCATGGTGGTATCCGTGTTCAGTTGGCTTTGTGCGATGGCGAGGCCGGCGCTGATGGCGAGTGCGCCGCCAATGAAAATCGGGGTCAGCTTGTGCATGATCTTGCTCCTGTTCACTTCACGGTCGCCGGATAGCCAGCCTCTTCGAGAACCTGCCGAAGGGCTGCCGGGGTTGCGGTCGTCTCGACCTTGACCATCCGCTGGGCGGGGTTGGTATCGATCTTGGCGGTCGGATCGACCGACTGGATCGCCTTGGTGACGGACTTGGCGCAACCGCCGCAGGTCATGCCTTCGATCTTGAGTTCCATGAGCTTTCTCCTTTGGGTTCGGTTCTCATGGTCCTCAAGTTGGGGTTTCCAACGATGGTAAGGTCAAGAGGAAACGAAAAGGAATTTTTACCCTTGACCTTCCCATCGTTGGAAGGAGCATATCAGTGTCCGAACTCGAATTCTGACTTAGAAAGGAGGCGGCAATGGATGCCCCTGTTCGAGCTGCGGACAAGATGAATGCAGCAATTTCCCTGCCTATCGAGGGCATGACCTGCGCATCCTGCGTCGGCCGTGTCGAGAGAGCCCTGAAGGCCGTCCCCGGCGTCGCCAACGCGGTCGTCAATCTGGCGACCGAGAAGGCCAGCATCACGACGAACGACACGGTTGATCGCATAGCGCTCGTCAAGGCGGTCGAAAATGCTGGCTATGAAGTGCCGGCCAGCTTCAGTGCGCCGAAAGCTGCCCTCCTTGAAGTGCCGATCGAAGGCATGACCTGCGCTTCTTGTGTGGGGCGGGTGGAAAAGGCCCTCAAGGCCATCCCCGGCGTTGCCAATGCCGTGGTCAACCTCGCTACCGAGAAAGCCAGCATCACGACGAGCGGCCCGGTGGACCGAGCGGTCGTCGTGAAGGCCGTGGAGGACGCAGGCTACGCGGTTTCGGCAAGTTTCACCGCGCCGGCGGCGGCTTCGCTTGAGGTCGCGATCGAGGGCATGACCTGCGCCTCCTGCGTGGGACGTGTCGAAAAGGCGCTCAAGGCCGTGCCGGGCGTCACCAACGCCGTCGTCAACCTCGCCACCGAGAAGGCCACCGTCCAGGGAACCGCCGATGCTGCGGCCATCGTCGCGGCAATCGCGAACGCGGGCTACGAGGCCAAGGTGATCGCGGCGGCGACCGGGGCGGGCCAGGCCGAGGTCGATGACCGCGCCGAGAAGAAGGAAGCCGAACGCCGTGAGCTGACCCGCGATTTCACCATCGCGGCGGTTCTGACCGCGCCGGTCTTCATCCTGGAGATGGGGTCGCACCTCATTCCGGGCGCGCACGACATGATCGCCGCGACCATCGGCATGCAGAACAGTTGGTATCTTCAGTTCGTGCTGACGACGCTGGTGCTGTTCGTGCCCGGCATCCGCTTCTACGACAAGGGCCTCCCGGCGCTCTGGCGGCTGGCTCCCGACATGAACTCGCTGGTCGCCGTCGGCTCGCTGGCCGCCTACCTCTATTCGCTGGTGGCGACCTTCGCGCCGGGCTTCCTGCCCGCTGGGACGGTGAACGTCTATTATGAAGCCGCCGCGGTTATCGTCACCCTGATCCTGCTCGGCCGGTTGCTCGAGGCCCGCGCCAAGGGGCGCACTTCGGAAGCGATCAAGCGGCTGGTCGGACTTCAGGCCAAGACCGCGCGTGTCCGCCGCGACGGCAAGACGGTCGATCTGCCGATCGATTCGGTGCTGTCCGGCGACATCGTGGAGGTCCGCCCCGGCGACCGTATCCCGGTCGATGGTGAAGTCATCGAGGGCGAAAGCTATGTCGACGAGTCGATGATCACCGGCGAACCGATCCCGGTGTCCAAGACGAGCGGCAGCGAGGTCGTGGCCGGAACCGTGAACCAGAAGGGCGCCTTCGCGATCCGGGCCACGGCGGTCGGCGGCAACACGGTGCTGTCGCAGATCATCCGCATGGTCGAGGAAGCACAAGGGTCGAAGCTGCCGATCCAGGCGCTGGTCGACAAGGTGACGATGTATTTCGTGCCGGCGGTCTTCGCCGTCGCCGCCCTCACCTTCGCTGCATGGCTCTATTTCGGCCCGTCGCCTGCGTTGACCTTCGCGCTGGTCAATGCCGTCGCCGTGCTGATCATCGCCTGCCCCTGCGCCATGGGTCTGGCAACGCCGACCTCGATCATGGTCGGCACCGGCCGGGGCGCGGAGCTGGGCGTGCTGTTCCGCAAGGGTGAAGCGTTGCAACTGCTGAAGGATGCCAAGGTGGTGGCCGTCGACAAGACCGGCACGCTGACCGAAGGCAAGCCGGCGCTGACCGACCTCGAACTGGCCGCCGGCTTCGACCGGACGACGGTGCTGGGCCTGGTCGCAGCCGTCGAAGCCAAGTCGGAACACCCGATTGCCCGCGCCATCGTGGATGCGGCCGAGGCGGAAGGCATTGCACTGCCCGCCGTGTCGGACTTCGAGTCGGTGACCGGCTTCGGCGTGAAGGCCGTGGTCGACGGCAAGCGCATCGAGATCGGCGCGGATCGCTACATGGTCGAGCTTGGCCATGACGTGGCGGGCTTCGCCCAGGTTGCCGAACGTCTGGGCAACGAGGGCAAGTCGCCGCTCTATGCGGCGATCGACGGCAAGCTGGCGACGATCATCGCCGTGGCCGACCCGATCAAGGAGACGACGCCGGCGGCGATCAAGGCGCTGCACGACCTCGGCCTGAAGGTCGCGATGATCACCGGCGACAACAAGCGCACGGCCAAGGCCATCGCGGCTCGCCTGGGCATCGACGAGGTGGTGGCGGAGGTGCTGCCGGACGGCAAGGTCGACTCGATCCGCCGGCTCAAGGCCGAGCATGGCAAGGTCGCCTTCGTCGGCGACGGCATCAACGACGCTCCGGCGCTGGCCGAGGCGGATGTGGGTCTCGCCATCGGCACGGGCACGGACATCGCCATCGAGGCGGCGGACGTGGTGCTGATGTCGGGCAGCCTGACCGGGGTGCCGAACGCCATCGCGCTGTCCAAGGCGACGATCGGCAATATCCGGCAGAACCTGTTCTGGGCCTTCGCCTACAACACGGCCCTGATCCCGGTCGCCGCGGGTGCGCTCTATCCGGCCTACGGCATCCTCTTGTCGCCGGTCTTTGCCGCCGGCGCCATGGCCCTGTCGAGCGTCTTCGTCCTCGGCAATGCGCTCCGGCTCAAGACCTTCAAGGTCCAGGGCTGATGAAACCAGACAGCCGATCCTATATTTAGGGTCGGCTGTCCTTACATATGGGAGATTGTTCATGAACATCGGACAGGCAGCAAAGGCATCGGGCGTTTCGGCCAAGATGATCCGCTACTACGAGCAGACAGGTCTCATCCCGGCTGCTGATCGGAAGGACTCCGGCTACCGCGATTATTCGGCTACCGATGTCCACATGCTGCGCTTCATCCGCCGCGCGCGCGACCTCGGTTTTTCGGTGGCCGAGATCGGCGACCTGCTCAACCTCTGGCGCGACGAGACGCGACAGAGCGCAGAAGTGAAGCGCTTGGCGCAGGGCCATATCGACGCGCTGGAGAGGAAGATCGCGGATATGCAGGACATGGCCCACACGCTCACCATGCTGGTGAACGCCTGCCAAGGGGATCATCGGCCGCATTGCCCGATCCTACAGCGCCTTGAGACCGATCAGGACGATGAAGATCTTTCGATCCGGCCTCGGTCCGGCGCGGTCAATCGCTCGCTGCAATAACCGCATGCCCAAGCAGCCTTTCGGCTGCGAGGGCGCAGAGCGAGGACCTGACCCGGTGCGTCCCCGCCAAAATGGCGGGGACATTGCGTTTCAGGCTTGCGGTTTGCGTGCCGCTTGCCAGAGCAACGGCACGAGGATCAAGGCGACCGGCGGAAACAATAGCCAGTTGATTGCCGCCCAGCCCGAGTTGTGCAGGACGCTGCCTGCCAGAAACGAGACGGCGGCGGTCGTGCCGAAGACCATGAAGTCGTTTGCGCCCTGCGCCTTGGCGCGCTCGCCCGGCGTATGGCAGTCTGTGACCATCGCCGTCGCTCCGATGAAGCTGAAATTCCAGCCGATGCCCATGATGGCCAGAGACCCCCAGAAATTGATTAGCTCAAGCCCGGCCAGCGCGACGATGGCCGAGACGGCGATGAGCAGCATCCCCGCCGCCGTCACACGCTCCTTGCCGAAGCGTGTCATGAGGCGGCCGGTGACGAAGCTCGGCGCGAACATCGCCAGTAGATGCCACTGGATTCCGAGTGCTGCGCTGTCGACCGAATGGCCGGTATTGACCATCGCGATCGGTGCGGCCGTCATGACGAAAGCCATGAGGCCGTAGGAGACGACGCCGGCCGCGACGGCAAGCATGTAGCGGGGCATCATCAGGATCTGGATCAGGGAACGGCCGGAGCTTTCCGACGCGGATTGCGAAGCGGATTGCGGCGTGCGCAGCATCAACAGAATCGGGATCGACAACAACGGAAGCGCCGCCTGGCTGAGGAAGCTGCCGACATAGGGGGTGCCGGGGAAGGAATCGCGTGTCCAGATGACGAGCTGCGGACCGATTACAGCCGCGATCAGCCCACCGACCATCACCCAGGAGATTGCTCGTGCCTTCAAAGCGCCTTCGGCAGCATCGGCGGCAGCGAAGCGATAGCTTTGGACGTAGGAACCGTAGAGACCGGCGGTAAAGCAGCCGACGCAGAACAGTAGGAACGACGATACGAAGATGCCAAACGCCGCGATGAGTCCCGCTGCGAGGCCGAACAACGCGCCGAACAGATAACCGCCACGGCGCCCCCAGGCGCGCATGACGAAGGCGGCGGGCAGCGTGCCGATTGCGAGGCCGAGACCGAAGAGACTGACCGGCAGCGTCACCCATGCGGGGTTGTCGGCAAGCTGCTGGCCGACCAGGCCGCCGAGCGACATGACGATCGGCGCGCTCGATCCTCCGAGCGCCTGCGCGGCAGTAAGGACGGTGATGTTGCGCCGGACAGTTACCGTATCGTCCATTGGACCTCCCACGATTATTTGCTTCGACGTTGACATGCCGGCAAAACTCTTGGGTTTTGCGGGAACCAAACTTTTGCTCTAACGTATATATACCCATACCGGGTAGGGGTAGCTGGATGTGCAACAAAAATTCCAAGCAGATCATCGCGTCGCTCAACCGGATCGCCGGGCAGGTTCGCGGTGTCGGCCAGATGGTCGAGGACGAGCGATACTGCATCGACATTCTCAACCAGATCCACGCGGTTAAAGCCGCGCTCTCCAAGGTGGAGAACCAGGTGTTGCGATCGCATGCCGCCTGCTGCGTCGAGGAGGCGATCGCATCGGGCGATGCAGACCTTCAGCGCGCCAAGTTCAATGAACTGGTGGAGGTGTTCGCGAAAGCGAAACTTTAGATCGAAGGGATCAGACTATGGCGACCCATGCAGCCAAACGCGCCGAACTTCATAGAATGGTGATGGAAAACCATACCTGCCCCTACGGGTTGAAAGCGCTCGATCTGCTCAAGCGGGAAGGCTACGAGGTCGACGATCACCATCTGACGACCCGCGCGGAGACGGACGCCTTCAAGGCAAAGCATGATGTTCAATCGACGCCGCAGACCTTCATAGGCGGCAAGCGGATCGGCGGTTACGATGATCTCGTCCGGTTCTTCGGCGGCAAGGTCGAGGACAAGGATGCCGTTACCTACAAGCCGGTGATCGCGCTGTTCGCGATGGCTGCCCTAATGGCTTTGGCCGCGAGTTGGGCGGCGTTCGGGAACCTCGCGACGGTCCAAGCCGCCGAATGGCTCATCGCCATCGCGATGTGCCTTCTTGCCCTTCAGAAACTGAAGGACGTGGAAGGCTTCGCGACCATGTTCCTGAACTACGACCTTCTGGCGCAGCGATGGGTCCGATATGCCTACATCTATCCCTTCGCGGAGGCGCTCGCCGGCGTCCTGATGATCTCCGGTGCCCTGATGTGGGTGTCGATCCCCGTCGCGCTGTTCATCGGCGGCATCGGCGCGGTCTCGGTGTTCAAGGCGGTCTATATCGACAGGCGCGAGCTGAAATGCGCCTGCGTCGGTGGCGACAGCAACGTGCCGCTCGGCTTCGTGTCGCTCACCGAGAACCTCATGATGATCGGCATGGCGGTCTGGATGATCTTCAAGCCGATGGGCATTGGACACTGACAACCGCGAAAGGACGATCAAATGGCGAGCGACCACACGGCTCATGGCGGGCATTCGGGGAATAGCCACGGCTCCCATGGCCGTCCCTATCTGATGTTCTGGATCAACATGATCCTCGGCCTCATCGTGATGTATGTCGTGATGTTTTCGATGATCGACGGCTGGGGCGACTTCCGGAACAATCTGAACATGCTTTACATGGCGATAACCATGTGGGCGCCGATGGGCATCTTCATGCTGGCGACGATGCCGGGCATGTTTCCGAACCGCAGCGTGAATATTGTCCTCTATGTGCTTTTTGTCGTCCTTACCCTGGGATCATTTTGGGCGACTCGATCCCAAGCCATGATCGATGACCGCCAGTTTATCGACTCGATGATTCCGCATCACTCGGGAGCCATCTTGATGTGCAGAGAGGCCAACCTGTCGGACGCCGAGCTTCTGGCGTTGTGTGAAGAGATTGAGGTCGCCCAGCGTCGCGAGATCGAGCAAATGCAGGCGATTGCTGGCCGGCTGAACGATTAGTCGGGGCTTGGTTCGCATGCGGTGGCAACCTGCATGCGGGGAGATAAGGGAAGCGGAGGCTTACTATGGTTCACGACCATAACCATCATCAAGGCGCCGCCCATGCCCATAACAAGGGGCACGGTGGCGGATCGGGCCATCACACCGCGACTGCGGAGGCAAGCGATACTGTGAAGGACCCCGTTTGTGGGATGTCCGTGGACCCCACAACGGCTAAGCACCGAGCCCAATACCAGGGCGCGACGTATTATTTCTGCTCCGAGAACTGCCAGACCAAGTTCATGGCCGATCCGGGCAAATATGTTGGACCATCGGAACCGACCCAGGCAGCGGTAGTGCCGGAGGGCACGATCTTTACCTGTCCGATGCACCCCCAGATCCGTCAGGTCGGTCCAGGATCATGCCCGATCTGCGGGATGGCGCTGGAACCCGAAATGCCGACGGCCGAAACCGGACCCAGTGCGGAACTGGTCAACATGACTCGACGGTTCTGGGTGGGTGCCGCCCTTTCTGTTCCGGTGGTCTTCCTTGGGATGGGCAGCGAACTTTTCGGCCTGCATCGTTACATTCCTGGCCAGATCAACAACTGGCTGCAACTCATACTGGCGACGCCGGTGGTGCTGTGGGCAGGCTGGCCGTTCTTTCAGCGCGGCTGGGCGTCCGTGGTGAACCGATCGCTCAATATGTTCACGCTCATCGCGATGGGCGTAGGCGTTGCCTGGATTTACTCCGTGGTGGCAACGCTCGCCCCCGACCTGTTCCCGGAAACGGCGCGGATGATGGGAGACACCGTTGCGGTTTACTTCGAGGCGGCCGCGGTGATCACGGTGCTGGCGCTGCTCGGCCAAGTGCTGGAGCTACGCGCGCGCGAACAGACCTCGGGCGCGATACGCGCGCTTCTTGACCTGGCTCCGAAGACAGCCCGACGTATCCGGCCAGATGGCACCGACGAGGAGGTGGCGGTCGAGCATATTGCCGTCGGCGACAAGCTTCGTGTTCGCATGGGCGAGAAAGTTCCGGTGGACGGGACGGTGCTGGAGGGGCGTTCGGCCGTCGATGAATCGATGATTACCGGCGAATCGATGCCGGTCACGAAAGAGCCGGGTGCAAAGCTCATCGCAGGGACCATCAATCAATCTGGCGCTCTGGTCATGGATGCGGCTCGCATTGGTCGCGATACCATGCTTTCGCAGATCGTCCAGATGGTGGCGCAGGCGCAGCGGTCCCGCGCCCCGATCCAGCGCTTAGCAGACCAGGTGTCCGGCTGGTTCGTTCCACTGGTCATCGTTATCGCCTTGATCGCTTTTGTGGCCTGGACCCTTTTTGGCCCGGAACCCCGGTTGAGTTACGGCCTGATTGCGGCTGTTTCTGTTCTCATCATCGCCTGCCCATGCGCCCTTGGCCTTGCAACGCCGATGTCGATCATGGTTGGCGTCGGCAAAGGCGCCAATCTCGGATTGCTGATCAAGAACGCCGAGGCGCTCGAAAGGCTGGAGAAGATCGATACCCTCGTGGTCGACAAGACCGGCACGCTTACGGAGGGGAAACCGGCCGTCACGGCCATCGTTCCGGTCGATGGGCGGAGCGAGACGGAACTTCTTCAAGCCGCGGCGAGCCTTGAACGTGCGAGCGAACATCCGATTGCACAGGCTATTGTCCGTGCCGCGGTGGAGAAGCAGCTCGCACTGTCGGAACCCTCGGACGTCGACTCTCCTGTCGGTCGGGGAGTCTTGGGAACCGTCGCCGGTCAGCGCGTGCTGATCGGTAGCGCCAAGTTTTTGGAGCTGGAAGGCGTTCAGCCGGGCGCAGCGGCGATCGAGGCGGACGTCATTCGCTCACGCGGGGCCACCGCCGTCTTGGTCGCCATCGACGGCCGGCCCGTCGGCGCCATCGGCGTGGCCGATCCCATACGATCCACTACGCCGGCAGCGCTGGAAGCCCTCCGAAAGGACGGCATCCGCGTGGTCATGATGACTGGTGACAATAAGCTCACGGCTCAGGCGGTGGCAAAAGAGCTGGGCATCGCCGATGTGGAGGCCGAGGTGCTTCCAGAACGCAAGAGCGAGGTTGTTACACGTCTTCGCAAGGAAGGCCGTATCGTCGCCATGGCGGGCGATGGGGTGAATGACGCCCCAGCGCTTGCGGCTGCCGATGTCGGCATAGCGATGGGCGGAGGAACGGATGTCGCCATGGAATCCGCGGGAGTCACGCTGCTAGGCGGTGACCTATTGGGGATCGTGAAGGCGCGTCGCCTGTCGGGAGCGACAATGCGCAATATCCGGCAGAACCTGTTCTTCGCATTCTTCTACAACTCGGCAGGCGTGCCGGTGGCGGCCGGGTTACTGTATCCCGTGATGGGGCTGCTGTTGTCACCGGCGCTTGCCGCACTGGCCATGGCGCTCTCTTCGGTCAGCGTCATTGCCAACGCTTTGCGATTGAGAACTACCAAGATCGACATTTAGTGTCACAGGCCAGCGAAGGGCTGCTCAAGAACGAGGACCGATGATGTCGCGTTTTGGGTCGCCTTCCCTTTCCTCACGCGCATGCGAGAGCATGTCGAGCAGAACGTCACCGACATGCCTGTCGGTGACCTCGTAGAACATTTGCTTCGAGTGGCGAACACGGGTCACCAGGCGCGCGCCACGAAGAAGACGCAGGTGATGGCTGACGAGCGACTGCGAAAGCTCCAGCGCCTCGGAAATATCGGTCACGGATTTCGGACCGTCTTCGCAGTGCAGGAGAATCTTCAGCCTGCTGGGATCACCCAGCAGGCGGAAGGTTTCAGCGAGAAAGTTCAACTCTTGGGACGAAGGGGCTTCTGCGATATTCATGTCGAACCTTCCCGATCAACTGAGTGAACCATCAGGCGCGACCGATCAGTGCGAATGACCCGCATGGGATAGCGCCGCGGTGTTCGGCTCCTCCAAGGTGCAACTGGCTACTCCGTCCCAGTCGATGCCGATCGTCGGGTGTTCGATTTTGAACTTCGTTTTCAGTTCGGCCTCGACCTGTTTCATGACGCTGCGAACATCGACGCCTTCCATCGGCTGCACCTGAAGCGTCGCCAGCACACGACCGGAGGTCAGCGACCAGACATGGATATGGTTGACGCTCTGGATACCAGGAACAGTCTTGAGAAGATGCTCGGAGATCTTGTCGGCGCCGGCGTTGTCAGGTGCGCCTTCGAGCAGGATATGCAGAGTGTTCTTGAGCAGGCTCCATGCACTGCGCAGGATCAGCAGAGACACGAATACCGACAGGATGGGGTCGATAGGAGTCCAACCCGTATACCAGATGACGACAGCGGCGACGATCGCACCCACCGAGCCGAGCAGGTCGCCCATGACGTGCAGGACAGCGCCCTTGACGTTGACGTGTTCGGAATCTCCGCGCGTCAGATACCAAAGCACGAAGAGGTTCACGAGCATGCCGATGATGGCTACGACGAACATCGAACCAGCGAGGACCGGCTGGGGCTCCTGGAACCGTTCGATAGCCTCATAGACGATAAAGCCGACGATGCCGAACAACGTAAGAGCGTTGACCAGGCCGGCGATCACCTCGAAGCGGGCATAGCCGAAGGTGCGCTGGCCGTCCGCGGCCCGCCGACCGAGGCGGAAGGCGACATAGGCGAGGCCGAGCGCGATTGCGTCGGTCAGCATGTGGCCGGCATCGGCAAGCAGCGCGAGCGAGCCCGAGATCACGCCGCCGACGGCCTCCACGATCATGAAGGTGAAGATGATGAAAAAGGAAATGAGGATTTTGCGCTCGTTGTCCTTCGTGACTGTCGGGACATGCGAGTGGTCATGATCGTGATCGTGACCATGATCGTGGCCGCCGCCGTGGTTATGGTCGTGCTTGGAGTGGTCGTGACCGTCATGGTCGCTGTGGGAGTGTGATGAGTTTGCCATTGCTCGTTTCCGGTTGCATCAAGTCAACACTTGAATAGTTGTTCACGTGTATGCTTGTCAACCAGCCGTGCGAATTTTTTTGCCATCTGCCCGAAGCCTCTAGGACCGACGGGTCGTGACGGCGCACAGGGCAATGCCGACGCCTTCGACGTTGAAGATCTGGCTGATCCTAGAAATCAAAATGGGCAGCCCGAGGACTGCCCATTTTGACACTGCAATGAACCGGGGGACACCTACGGGAGCAGCTTGACGCTCATGATCAGTGGGCAGGAGGTAGCATCAGGCGGCTGCCGGGGCGCCTTCGGCCGGATAGCCCGCCTCGGTGAGAACGGCACGCAGGTCCGCCTCGGTCGCGGATGATTCAACACGGACCTCACGCTTGGGCGGATCAGTCTCGATCTTCGCGGCGGCATCGACGATTTGCAGCGCCTTGGTTACCGACTTGGCGCAACCGCCGCATGTCATGTTGGGAACGGTGAAGAGATACATGGAGGGCTCCTTGATTTGAGTCCTCTGGAAAATGGGGCTTTCCACCGTTGGAAGGTCAAGGGGCAAAATTCAGAAAACTTTCTGCTTGACCTTGCCACCGTTGTAAGCCGCAAGCATCCGTCATGCCACGACCGCAATCCTCAAGCGCCACGGGCTCGTTTTGAGACTTCGGCATCTTGACCTGGCGGTGGCATCGCCTCTCTCGATTATCTTCCTCTTTCATACAAATATTGAACAGTTGTTTATGTGTTCAAATGTTGTATGATCTGGCTATGACCCGCTACGCGCGATACGTCTCGTCATCGCGTGAATGCTCGACAATCGGAGAGGGACAGTTGGCTTGCCTATGGTCCGAGAGCATATGATCCGGACGGCGGCCCTCGGATGAAGGAGACCGCCAAGTTCCCTGACTCCATCGAGCTTCGTCACCTTCGCTACTTCATAGCCGCTGCCGAACATGGCAGCTTCCGAAAGGCAGGGAGTTCGTTAGGACTATCGCAATCGGCAATCAGCCGTTGCATCGCCGATCTCGAAGACAGGATGGGCGCGTCCCTTTTTCACCGGCACGCATGGGGCGTGTCGCAGACCTTTGCGGGGCAGCGTTTCCTTCATCGCGCGCGTCGGGCTATCAAGACGATAGACGAAGGCGCTCACGAAGTTGCCGCCGCAGGACGATCCGAGCAGGGACGAGTGCGGATCGGCATCTATTCGTCCATCGCTTCGGGCTTTTTGACAAAGCTGCTGGCAAGCTATGGTCGGTCTCATAAAGACGTCAGGATCGAACTGATCGACGGCGATCCTGCCGAACACGTCGCGGCCATCCGCCAGTTCCGCCTCGACGTCGCCTTCCTGACCGGCGACCGGGAATGGCCTGGATGCGACCGGGCGCCTCTGTGGTCCGAGCGGGTTTTCGTTGTGCTGCCCGATCTCCACCCCCTGGCGGCTTTGGACGAGGTGATGTGGGGAGATCTCGCCGATGAGCCCTTCATCGTCAGCGAAGCCGCGCCGGGCCAGGAGATCCATGACCATCTGGTGCGGGAGTTGGCGGACCTCGGCCGGCATCCCGAGATCCAGGTTCAATCGGTCGGTCGGGATAACCTGCTGCCGCTGGTGGCGATCGGCCAGGGTCTGACGCTAGTGAGCGAGGCCATGACGGTGGCCGCGCTTCCAGGCATCACATACCGACCCATCGCCGCCGAGGTGCTTCCATTTTCGGCGGTCTGGTCCCCGGCGAACGACAATCCCGCGTTCCGCAGGTTGCTCTCCATGGCAAAGGCGGCGTCTGCCAAGGCTATGAGGCTCAAGCAAGCGGCTTCGCAGATTGGGGCGAGCGACGTGCTTTTGCGAAGCCGCGATCTGTCGCAATAAATCGCTCCAGCATCGGCACAATGAGCCTGACGGGATCGGCGACGGGCTGGCCGCTCTCGCGGGCCAGCACCTCGGCATAGGCGACCAGATCGCGGTGAAGCGGCGCGGGCAGCTCCACCGTCACCTTGACGGGCTTGTCGTCGGGCAGCGGGCCGAGTCTCAGCTTGGTCATGATCAACCTCCTGCCGGCTCGAATACAAGGTCGCGGGTCACGATGATCCTGACCGGGAAGCCCGGCCGGATGGTCAGCGTGGGGGCAACCTGCAACTGACGTTGCACGATCTGTTGGCCCGCCTGATTGACGGTATCCTGTGCGCCGTCGCGGATGGCCCGGATAAGCCGGTCCTCGTCGCTGGTCGCCAGCTCCGCGCCGACCGCGAGCAGCGTGGAGAGGCCAGCCGCTTTCATCAGATCCCACCAGTGGTAGTCGATCCCGTCCTCAAGGCCGGCATAGCCGCTGGCGTCCGCGCCCGGCAGGCGCTCAAGCACGATGGAGCGTCCGCCCGGCAGGATCAGGCGATTCCACACCAAGAGCACCCTGCGCTGGCCGAAGGTCACGCCATCATCATATTGGCCGATGATGCGCGTTCCCTGCGGGATCAGGAGCAGCGAGCCGGTGGGGCTGTCATAGACGTTCTCCGTCACCTGTGCGGTGATCTGGCCCGGAAGGTCGGAACGGATGCCGGTGATGAGCGCGGCCGGGATCACGGCTCCGGCTTGAAGGATGTAGGGCGAGGCCGGCGGTGCGACGCGATCCGGAGCGACGGTCTGCCGGTCCACCGGCCCGTTGAGGAAAGCGGTATGGCGATTCTGGCCCGCCGTTCCGTCCGGTTGTCCTGTGAGCCCAGCCAGTCCGGGCATGGCTGTTCCGGCCGGACCTCCCGTGCGTGGGCCTGACTGGAAAAATACGTTGCTCAACCGTGCGGCTTCTTCTTCCGCGAGGCGGCGTTGCTCCTCGGGATCGACGGCAGGGGTTGTGATGGCAGGCGGAACGATCGGCTGTCCCCGATTTTGTGCATCGAGGATTGGCCGGCCAAGGTCGCCCGGCAATGCCGGCCCCAGGATCGGGCCAGTATAATCGCGCGGGAGACCGGCGAGGCCATCCGCAGTGGGACGGTTCTCGGTTGAGTAGAGTTCGCCTCCTCCCGGCCCCGCCTCGCGGGTCTGGAGCGCATAGATCAGCGCTCCCCCGACGCCGAGAAGCGCGGCGGCGCCGACGCCTGCCAGCACCTTGCGGGACAAGCGGGTGACGCGGGGCGGCTCGGCGCGCAACCGCATGGGCGCGGCGGTGTTGGTATCGCTCATGAAGGCGATCCTCCCGTGGTCGCGTCGGCCGACTGGGTAGCGGCCTGTCTCTGCTCGATACGGACGATTCTGACCACCTGCTGGCGGTCACCGCTGCCAAGGCGCAGTTCCGCCGCGCCGAACAGCCTGTCGACGATCAGGACATTTTGGTGGATGCGCGAATTGACGATCTGCGGTTCGCCGTCGGAACCGAGAACGAACAGGGGCGGCATCTCGCCCTGCACGATGCCGCGTGGGAAGACGACATAGACGCGCCTGCCGTCATCGAAGACGGAGACTGGACGCCATGGCGGGCTGTCGCCTTGCAGCTGCAAGGCGTAGCGATAGTTCCGCGCGGCCTCGGCCGGGATGACGGGGACCGACGGCGCGGTCGCTCGGCTGCCCGGCGGCGGTGCCGGATACGCCCATGCCACGGCAGGCATATAGAGCGCTTCGCGGGCGCGAAGTTCGATCATGTAGATGCGCCGGTCGGTGGTGATGACGAGGTTGGTCGAGATGTCCGGCCGGGTTGGCTTCACCAGCACATGCACTCGGCGCGTCGGACCGCTTCCGCTCTCTGTGTCGCCGATCACCCACCTGGCCGTGTCGCCGGCGGCGATCGGTCCCGCGCCGGTCAGGTTCTCGCCCGGCTCCAGCGCGATGGTGGTGATCTGTCCGACGGCGGCATAGACTTGGTAGAGCGCACCTTCCGACCAGGGATAGATCTGTATGGCATTGTAATAGCCTTCGCGACGCGGCTCGACACGGGCGGCGGCATTGGCGTTCTCAACGCGGCCGGTGGCCGTGCCGGCAGCCTCGCCGCCCCGCGCCACATTCCAGGTGGGCGGCACATGCAGCGGCCTTGGGCGTGCATCGGTGATGGGAGCCTGCGCGGACGGAAGAGGCGGGACATCGGCGTCGTAGCTGAATTGCGGTGTCCGGTTGGTGGCGCAGCCAGCGAGCATGGTCGCGGCAAGCAACAAAGCCGGAAAACCGAGTTTACGGAAAACCGGAAAAGCGGGTTCACTCAAAGACGTGCGGATCATTGACTCATCTCCCGCGACCAGTTGATTGCGTTGACATAGATTCCCAAGGGATTGGCGCGCAGGCGCTCGGCGTCACGCGGCGGCTGGATGACGATGGTGAGGATCGCGGTCCATCGCTCGGTGGTGGAGAGCTGGCCGTTTTCGTAGTGGCGTTCGGTCCAGGCTACGCGGAAACTGTCCGGGGACGCCCGGATGATGCTCGACACCTCGACGGCGACCTGCTGGCGGCCGACGCGCGTGAACGGGTCGTTGGCGCGGGCGTAGTCGTTGAGCGCCACGGCGCCGCGATCCGTGGTCCAGTCATAGGCCCTGAGCCAGTTCTGACGGACAATGATCGGGTCAGCCGGAAGCGAGCGGACCTGTTCGATGAAGCGGCCGAGATGGAATGCGATCTGCGGATCGGTCGGCCGATAATCGGCGGTAGCGGGGGCAACGGTCTGCGCCTGGCCGAGATTGTCGACTTGAACGACCCAGGGCACGACGGTTCCGCGCGCAGATTGCCAGACAAGAGCGCCGGCGAACCCGACCGAGAGGATCAGCGAACCGAACGCCATGTAGCGCCAGTTCCTCGCCTGCACGCGGGCCGAGCCGATGCGGTCGTCCCAGACTTGCGCGGCGCGCTGATAGGGCGTTTCGGGTTCCGGCACCTTGCCGTAATGGGTCGTCGGTCGTTTGAAGGTGTTCATGTGCGGTCACTTTCGGAAAGGCTGACTGAGGAGCCGCCACCGTGGCTGTCGCCGGACCGGACGGCATGGGCGGCAGCGGTGACGCCGTGGCTCATCGCCCGGCTGCGGCGCATCTGCTGCGCCCAGGCCGGTGGACCATCAGCGGCTGAAGGAGGTGATTGCTCGGGCGACGGGGCGCCCCCGACCGTGCCCATGGACGAACTGCCGCCGGACGCCGCAAATCCGGCCCTTGCGCCATCGGAATAGCTGGACTTCATGCTGTCGGCGGCATGGGAGGCTGCGCGCTTCAAAGGCGAGATGGCAGCCGAGCCTGCGGCGCGCGCCACACCGCCAAGGCCGGAAGCGACCCCCGCCGCGCCTGACCCACCCATGGAGCCGAGGGAATAGGCAGACGATGCTGCGCCGGCGGCTGAGGCCCCGCCGCGTGCAAGTGCAGCACCGCCCGAGAGTGTGGCACCGCCCCCCCGCGCGGCGAGCATGGTCGCACCACCGGCAGCGATCGCGGCACCGCCGACAGCGAGGCCAGTCCCGACGGCAGCGCCAGCACTGAGTTGCGGGCCGCCGGAGACGAGGCCGGTGGCGATGCCGGGGCCGAAGATGCCGAGGCCGAGAAGGGAAAGGGCTGCCAGCACGATCGCCATGGCGTCGTCGATGGTCGGGGTCGCGCCGCCGAAGCCGGCGGTGAACTGGCCGAAGAGTGTCGAGCCGATGCCGATGATGACGGCGAGGACCAACACCTTGATGCCGGAAGAGATGACGTTCCCCAGAACCCGTTCCGCCATGAAGGCGGTCTTGCCGAACAGGCCGAAGGGGATCAGCACGAAGCCCGCAAGCGTGGTCAGCTTGAACTCGATCAGGGTGACGAAGAGCTGGATTGCCAAAATAAAGAAGGCGAGGATAACCAGTGCCCAGGCGAAGAACAGGCAGAGGATCTGCACCAGGTTTTCAAAGACGGCGATCCAGCCCATGAGACTGGAGATGGATTCGAGCAGCGGCCGCCCGGCGTCGAGACCGATCTGGGCAACGCGGCCGGGGCGCAGGAGATCTGCGGCCGAAAAGCCTGTGCCGGAAGCCATGAGGCCCAGCCCGGCGAAGCTCTCGAAGACGATGCGTGCGAGGCTGTTCCAATTGCCAATGATATAGGCGAAGACACCGACAAAGATCGTCTTCTTCACCAGGCGCGCGAGAATGTCGTCGTCGGCGCCCCAGGCCCAAAACAGGGCGGCGAGCGTGACGTCTATGACGATCAGCGTCGTCGCGATGAAGGCAACTTCACCGCCGAGCAGGCCAAAGCCCGAGTCGATGTAGCTGGTGAAGATACCGAGAAAATTGTCGATGACCCCCGTTCCGCCCATGATTATCGCTCCCCATCCGGGCCAGGCGTCGACTGCGCGGGCGACCGTCCGAGGAAGCGGTCGCGGGTTTCGGCCCAGATCGCCAAGCATTCGGCGTCATTGGCCGCCGCCTCGCCCATTTCCTGACAGAGACGCTGCCCCTCGCGCAGGAGATCGACCTGTCGCGTCTGCAAAGGAACGGAAGGGGCCGGACCGGCTACATCCTCGCGGTTCATCTCGATGATCGCCGCCGTGATGGCGACGGCTACGAATACGATGGCTGCGATCCGGGCCAGCACCTTCCCCTCCATGATGGGCCTCCCCGGCGTCAGTTGAACATCTGGGCGTTGCCGGGCTGGTAGCCCGAGCCCGGTGTCAGGAAGCGTTCGCGCTGGATGCGGCCCTGTTCGGCGGCGGTCGCGCGTTCGGCTTCCATCAGGGCGTCGGCCCGGCCGTTGGCCGAGATGACCGCGATCAGGTCGGAAAGCTGCTGCGACTGGAGGGCGAGAAGCTGATTGCCGGCTTGGGTGGCCTGAAGCGCGCCGGTCGCCCCTTGGCTTTCGCCGACGAGCGCGGACATCTCCGCGCGGTTGCTGTCGATATTGCCGACGACACCCGCCTGCACCCGCATCGCGTCCTGAAGACCCCCGACGGTATTTTCCCAGCGGGTTCGGGCATCCGCAATGAGCTGCTGGTCGGTGGCCGTGAGGGAAAGGTTGCCATAATCCTGCTGGAACATCTGGTCGATGTTCTGCACATCGAAGGCGATGTTCTGGGCCTGCCCGAGAAGCTGCTGGGTGCGTTGGACGTTCTGCTGAAGCGCCTGAAGCGAACTGTAGGGCAGGCTCGCGAGGTTGCGGGCCTGGTTGATCAGCATCTGCGCCTCGTTCTGGAGCGAGGTGATCTGGTTGTTGATCTGTTCCAGAGTGCGGGCGGCGGTCAGCAGGTTCTCCGCGTGGTTGGTCGGGTCATAGACGATCCGCCCAATGCCGAAGAAGGCGTGGGCCGGTGTCGTGAACATCGGGGTCAGCGCCAGCGGTGCGGTGAGCGCAAGGGCGAGCGCCGAAGCGCTGGCGATGCGGGTGAGCCGGGGAATTGTGCGCGTCATGGGGTAATCTCCTCTTCTTCCAGGATGAGTTCGATTTCGCCGAGGTCAGCGACCGTCGGCGGCAGGGTCTCGCTTTCGGTCGCGAGATTGGTGAGGTCCGGGATGAGATCGGCGGCCCAATCGACGTCGCGTGCCCGGAGCCAGGCCGAGAGGAACCCGTCGCCACCGTGTTCAGCGAGGATTTCGGTGATCAGGGCCTGATCGGATTTGGCCGAGGCGGCGCAGAGCGCCAGACCGACCTCCGACAATCCAAGATCGAACAGGCGGTTGCCACGCCGCGACTGGCAGTAGTAGTCCCGCTTCGGAGTCGCCCTGGCCAGGATTTCGATCTGGCGATCATTGAGGCCAAAGCGGCGATAGATCGCGGTGATCTGGGGTTCGATGGCGCGCTCGTTCGGCAAGAGGAGTCGCGTCGGGCAGCTTTCAATGATGGCCGGAGCAATGGCGGAATTGTCGATGTCGGACAGCGACTGCGTGGCGAAGATGACGCTGGCGTTCTTCTTGCGCAGGGTCTTGAGCCATTCTCTGAGTTGGTCCGCGAACCCTTCGTCGTCCAGCGCAAGCCAGCCCTCGTCGATGATCAGCAGCGTAGGTTGCCCACCCAACCGATCGCCGATGCGGTGGAAGAGATAGGAGAGGACGGCGGGCGCTGCGCCGGTGCCGACGAGGCCCTCGATTTCAAATGCCTGGACATCGGCCGAACCGAGATGTTCGCTCTCGGCGTCGAGCAGCCGACCATACGGGCCGCCGACGCAATAAGGCCGTAGCGCCTGTTTCAGGTCGTTGGACTGGAGCAGCACGGCAAGGCCGGTGATGGTGCGTTCGCCGACCGGGGCGGAAGCAAGCGAAGTCAGCGCCGTCCAAATATGTTCCTTGACGTCCGGGGTGATCTGGATGTTCTCGCGCATCAGGATCGCGACGATCCAGTCCGCAGCCCAGGCGCGCTCGGAGGTCTGGTGAATACGAGCCAGCGGTTGCAGCGAGACGGAAGCATCGGCCGCATCGGTCAGCTCGCCGCCAAGATCGTGCCAGTCCCCTTGCATGGCGAGGGCGCAGGCGCGGATGGACCCCCCGAAATCGAAGGCAAAGACCTGAGCGCGCGGATAGCGGCGAAACTGCAAGGCCATCAGCGCCAGCAGCACGGATTTGCCCGCGCCGGTCGGTCCGACGACGAGGGTATGGCCCACGTCGCCCACATGCAGGGAAAGCCGGAACGGCGTCGATCCCTCGGTCCTGCCGTAAAGCAGTGGGGGTGCGCCGAGATGATCGTCGCGTTCCGGCCCCGCCCACACGGCGGACGAAGGGACCATGTGGGCAAGGTTGAGCGTCGAGACCGGCGGCTGCCGGACATTGGCATAGGCATGTCCGGGCAGGCTGCCGAGCCAGGCGTCGACGGCATTGACCGTCTCGACCATGACGCTGAAATCGCGGGACTGGATGATCTTTTCGACCAGCCGCAGCTTTTCGTCGGCGCGGCGGGCGTCCTCGTCCCAGACGGTGACGGTCGCCGTGACATAGGCCATCCCGGCCATGTCGGCGCCGAGTTCCTGCAAGGCCATGTCCGCGTCGGCGGCCTTGTTCGCCGCATCGGTATCCACGAGCGCAGATTGCTCGTTGGTCATCACCTCCTTGATGATCGCCGCGATGCTCTTGCGCTTGGCGAACCATTGCCGCCTGATCTTCGTCAGCAGCCGGGTCGCGTCGGTCTTGTCCATAAGGATGGCGCGGGTGGACCATCGGTAGGGAAAGGCCAGCCGGTTCATCTCGTCGAGCAGGCCGGGTGTGGTGGTGCCCGGAAAGCCGGTGATCGTCAGAAGCCGGAGATGTTGATTGCCCAGTCGGGGTTCCAGGCCGCCGGTCAGCGGCTGATCGGCCAGCAGCGCATCGAGATAGACCGGAGTTTCGGGCACGCGGACGCGATGCCGGTTGGTCGAAATCGTCGAGTGGAGGTAGGTCAGCGTGCCGGCGTCATCGAGCCATCGGCACTCGGGCATGAAGCCGTCGAGCAGCGCCAGCACGCGGTCGGTGCGGTCGATGAAGCCGCGCACCAGTTCCCAGGGGTTCACGCCCGAGGTCTCGCGCCCTTCATACAGCCAGGACTCGGAACGTGCGGCATCTTCGGCGGGCGGGAGCCACAGGAAGGTCAGGAAGTAGCCAGAGACGAAATGGCTGCCCTCCTCCTCGAAATCGGCCTTCCGCTCGGCATCGACCAGCGCCGAGGCCGGATCGGGGAAGCGGCTTGCGGGATAGCTTGCGGCTTCCGACCGCTGTGCTTCGACAAAGATGGCCCAGCCGGAGCCGAGACGGCGGAAGGCGTTGTTCAGCCGCCCGGCCACCGCGACCAGCTCGGCCGCGACGGCGGAATCCAGATCGGGACCACGGAACTTCGCCGTGCGCTGGAACGAGCCGTCCTTGTTCAGCACGACGCCGGAGCCGACCAGCGCCACCCAGGGAAGGTAGTCGGCAAGGCGTGAGGCGGTGCGACGGTATTCTGCGAGATTCATCATGGCTCGTGCCTCACACCGAAAGATGGCCGGGGATGCGAAGATGGCGGCGCGCGACCTCGACGAAGAGCGGATCGCGTTTGGCGGCCCAGACGGCGGCGATGTGACCGACGGCCCAGATCAGGATGCCTGCAAGCCATAGCTGAAGGCCGAGGCCGACGGCGCCAGCCAGCGTGCCGTTGAGGATCGCGACGGATCGGGGCGCCCCGCCGAGCAGGATCGGCTCGGTCAGGGCGCGGTGAACCGGCACCGCGAAGCCCGGCACGGTATCGAGGGCCTCGAAGCTCACGGCCATCAGACCAGCGCCCCCCCGCCGAAGCTGAAGAACGACAGGAAGAAGCTCGATGCCGCGAAGGCGATGGAGATGCCGAAGACGATCTGGATCAGCCGCCGGAAACCGCCGCCGGTATCGCCGAAGGCCAGTGTCAGGCCCGTGACGATGATGATGATCACCGCCACGATTTTCGCCACTGGACCTTCGACGGATTCGAGGATGGATTGCAGCGGCGCCTCCCAGGGCATGGAGGAGCCGGAGGCCCAGGCCGGGGACGTCATCAGGCTCACCCAGGCGAAGGCCGATGCGGTTGCGATATGGTGGCGGATACGGAAGGCACGACGGATCATGCAGGTTCTCCAGTGTTGTGAGTGGTGTCGGGTTCTGAAAAGGCTGAGGAAATTCGGTAGTCTCCGTCCGGCCCGAGCCCCTCGACGCGGGCAAGCTCGGCAAGGCGGCGGGCGGAACCGCGCCCGGAGAGGACGGCAACAAGGTCGATGGTTTCCGCGATCATCGCGCGCGGCACGGTGACGACCGCTTCCTGGATGAGTTGTTCGAGGCGGCGCAGCGCGCCGATGCCGGAACCGGCATGGATCGTTCCGATCCCTCCGGGGTGGCCGGTGCCCCAGGCTTTGAGCAGGTCCAGAGCTTCGGCCCCACGGACCTCACCGATCGGGATACGGTCGGGGCGCAGGCGCAAGGACGAGCGCACCAGATCGGACAGAGTGGCGACACCATCCTTGGTCCGCATGGCGACCAGATTGGGCGCCGCGCATTGCAACTCGCGGGTATCCTCGATGATTACGACCCGATCCTGCGTATTCGCCACCTCGGCGAGCAGCGCATTGGTCAGCGTGGTCTTGCCGGTGGACGTGCCGCCCGCGACCAGGATGTTCGCGCGCGACTGGACGGCGGCGCGGAGTGCTTCTGCCTGATCCTCGGACATGATGCCGGCCGCCACATAGTCATCGAGGGTGAACACCGCGACGGCGGGTTTGCGGATGGCGAAGGCAGGCGAGGACACCACCGGGGGCAGCAACCCCTCGAAGCGCTCTCCCGATTCCGGCAGCTCCGCCGAGACCCGTGGGCTGCGCGCATGCACTTCGACGCCGACATGGTGGGCCACCAGCCGCACGATGCGCTCGCCATCGGCGGCGGACAGGATCTCGCCGGTATCGGCCAGCCCTTCGGACAGCCGGTCGACCCAGATGCGCCCGTCGGGATTCAGCATGACCTCGACGACAGACGGGTCTTGCAGCAAGGTTGAGATGGCAGGCCCGAGCGCCGTCCGGAGCATACGCGCGCCGCGGTCCACCGTTGCCTGTTTGTGGTTGATGCCTGCCATCTCGTCCCCGTTCCACCGGGGAGGCGAGAGACGATCCCCGGATGGGGATGACTAAAAGAGACCCAAATCGGGTCGTTTCAACAAGTTTCGACCGTCGTAGTAGCGTAGCGCGCAAATACAGGAGAACGGCGGTGACCCCATCTAGGACCAAGCCTGAAAGCAGCGCCTTGGTCCTTGTCAGGTGATTCGGTTCATCGCGCGGCGGTCAGGAGCCAGCTCCGCACATCCGCTGTCGGTTCAGGGTGGCGCGGCTTGCGCGGCGAAACCAGGTAGAAGTCCGAACCGACGCGCAATTCCGTCGCGAAGGGGCGCGCGAGGCGGCCTGCATCAATATCGTCCTGCACGAAGAACAGGCTCGCTAACGCCAGACCCTGACCGGCGACAGCCGCGTCAACGGCGAGCGATGTCTGGTTGAAGCGAATGTTCTTGGCTGAGGCGGTCACGCCACCCGGATAGGCTCGTTCGAGGAACTGTGGCCAGAAATTATGTGCGTCGTGTAGGAGCGCATAGCGCGTGAGATTGTCGTCCTCGTCGGGCGGACCGAGCTTTTCGAGGAGAAGCGGGCTGGCAACTGCGACGATCACCTGCTCGAACAGGAGTTCGGTGTTGAGGCCCGCCCCGAAGGGTGGCCGCCCATAGCGCACGGCGATGTCGACCGCATCCGTCTGGAAGCTGGAAAGCCGATCCGTGGCAAGGATACGAAGGTCTATATCCGGGTGTGTGGCGGTAAAATCTGGCAGGCGCGGGATCAGCCAGCGTGATGCGAAGGTCGGCGTGACGCTGATGGTCAGGTGCCTGGGTTCCGGCTTCAGCATTTCGGTCGCCTCGGCGATCAACTCGAACGCCCGGCGGATATTGGCAACGTAGCTGCGGCCCGCCTCCGTCAAGGCCAGCGTGCGTGGCTGGCGCTCAAACAGCTTCAGCCCGAGTTCGGCTTCCAGCCCGCGAATCTGCTGCGCGACCGCCCCTTGCGTGACGCCCAGCTCCTCGGCCGCGAGCCGGAAGTTGAGATGCCGCGTCACGACCTCGAATACGCGCAGGCCGTTGAGCGAGGGGAGTCGAGGGAAACCTTCCGGCATAGGATAGATTTTCTACAGAGTGATGGGAGTGGAACTGGTTCGTATCCCGTTTCAAAGGATGATACCAATCCATAGTGCCTCCGTATAGGCGGCTTCCACGATCAATTCTCTTTCAGAGGCCACGGATATGACAGTAGAAAAAATCGCAATCATCACGGCTGGCGGTAGTGGAATGGGCGCGGCTGCTGCGCGCCGGCTGGCGGCAGATGGGTTCAAGGTCGCGGTTCTCTCGTCCTCTGGCAAGGGTGAGGCACTGGCACAGGAACTCGGGGGCTTCGGCGTCACGGGCTCGAACCAGTCGAATGACGACTTGAAGCGCCTCGTCGACGGCACCCTTGAGCGTTGGGGACGTATCGACGTGCTGGTCAACAGCGCCGGCCACGGCCCGCGCAAGCAGATCCTCGAAATCACCGACGAGGACTGGCACGCAGGGTTCGACACCTATTTCCTGAACGTCGTGCGGCCGGCTCGGCTCGTCGCTCCGACCATGCAGAAGCAGAAGGGCGGCGTCATTATCAACATCTCGACGGCCTGGGCCTTCGAGCCGAGTGCGATGTTCCCGACCTCGGCCGTTGCTCGTGCCGGGCTCGCATCTTTCACCAAGATCTTCGCCGATACCTATGCGGCCGACAACATCCGCATGAACAACGTGCTGCCCGGCTGGATCGACAGTCTCCCCGCGACCGAGGAGCGCCGCGACGGCGTGCCTTTGAAGCGTTACGGCACCTCCGAGGAAATCGCGGCGACGGTTGCCTTCCTCGCTTCCGATGGCGCGGCCTATATCACTGGCCAGAATATCCGGGTCGACGGCGGCGTCACCCGCGCCGTGTAAGCCCATGAAGAAAACCGCCTGGCTTGCCTTCTGCTTCCTCGGATTCATCTGGGGAAGCAATTTCATCTTCGTCAAATGGGCAGCGGAATACATCACGCCGGCTCAGATCACGCTGCTGCGCGTGGTCTTCGGCTTCCTCCCTGTTTTTCTGTTCGCGCTGTCTCGGGGCGAACTGCGATGGAGCCATGCCCGTCATGTGCATCATTTCGCGGTCATGGCGCTGGTGGCGACCGCGCTTTACTATTTCGCCTTCGCCAAGGGCACGGCCTTGCTGCCGTCGAGCATCGCCGGAATGCTGAGCGGGGCGATCCCGCTCTTCACCTTCGTCTGCGCTTTCCTTTTCCTGCGCGAGGAACGCATCACGGCGACAAAGGCGGTCGGCGTCGCCCTCGGCTTTCTCGGCGTGTTGCTGATCGCGCAGCCGTGGTCGGTCGGTGGCGACATCGAGATGGCAGGGGTCGCCTGGATGATCGCGGGCACCTTCAGCGTCGGTTGCTCCTTCGTCTATGCCAGAAAATTCGTCAGCCCGCTGAAGCTGCCAGCCGCCGCCTTGACGACCTACCAGATCGGCATCGCAATGCTTCTGCTGTTCATGGTGATCCCGGTCGAGGGGATTGGCGCGGTCTTCGCCGACGACCGGGCCTGGATCGGCCTTGTCATCGGTCTTGGCCTCTGCGGAACCGGCCTTGCCTATGTCGCCTATTATCACATCGTCGAAAACCTCGGTGCGCTGGCGGCTTCGAGCGTTACCTACATTCCTCCGGTCGTGGCCCTGGTGATCGGCGTCGTGTTCGTCGGCGAGGCGATCCAGCTGATCGGCTACCTGGCGATGTGCCTCATCCTCGCGGGGGTCGCTCTGCTTCAGTTCGGGTCGCGGAAGGTGGCACCGGAGGTCGAGCCAGATGCCGGTGTCGGCCTTGCTCCTGCCGGAAAAGCACCATGAAGCAGGCATTGCTCCATGATGTCTGGCTGGTGCTGGCCGATGCGGTCAAACAGCGAACGCCCTTTACGCTGATGCAACTCGCGACCGTCGGCGAGGACGGTGCGCCGAAGATCCGAACCATCGTGCTGCGCAGCTTCAACGAGGCATCTACGAGTCTGTCCTTCATCACCGACCTGCGTTCGCCCAAGGTTCGGGAGATCACGGCCAATCCGTGCGTATCGCTTGCCGGCTTCGACAATGAGAGGGTCGTTCAACTGCGCATCGACGGTCGGGCGGAGATCATCGAAGACGAGACGAGGCGGCGGGACTTCTGGAACGCGCTGCGCCCGCATACACATATCCTCTTTCGGTCGGCACTGCCGCCGGGGACAGTGCTGGCCTCGCCGAATGAAATGGAAACCGACGATAGCGATCCGGCGACCGCCTATGCGCGGTTCTGCCTGGTCGAGATCGTCATAAGCCATGTGGAACGATTGGATCTTTCCTCGGAGCCGCACAGGCGATGCAGCTTTAGGCAAGGGCTCCACGGCTGGGAAGGACGCTGGATCGTGCCCTAAGAACGGTTTTGCGATAGTTGTAGCGTTCGCCTCCGTCGCGCCATCGCCGCGAAAAAGCAGTTTACGGGATCGGCATTAATGCAAGCACTCCGCCTGACGATCTATTCGTCCGCTGCCGCTACATCCTCGGTAATCTCCTGCCGCAGCTTCGGTCCCTGTGCGAGGCGTCGGCCGAGCGCAGTGATGAACGCCTCGTATCGCTCGGCCGATTTGGCCTTTGCCGCCTTTGCCGCCGGCTCGGGCAAGGCTGGCGTCGTCATCAGCCAGAAACGAATGAATACCGCCAGGCTCTCGACGGCGATGCCGACATCACGCTCTACCCGCGTCATGCGGCGGTCGATCTGGTCGAGTCGCTTGGCGACGATCGCCTCGCGGCGCTCAGCATCATCCGGCGACACGAAGGATGCGATGGCAGCCTCGGCGATCATGGATTGCGACCGATCCCGGCGTGCGGCGAAGTCGGCCAGCGCCGCAGTGAGGTCTGGATCGAGATAGATCGTGACCTTTGATTTCTTCTTGCGTTGCATCATGGTCCTATAGGTCCATGCCGTCGTTCGGGTCCATGGCAACCTGCCGGGCAATCCCCTGGACCTGCCGGATCATCCGCCGGTTCTGGACAGCCTCCTCGTCGACATCATCGGGCGGGGCGAACTCAAACTCGTTCTCGATGGGCTTTTTCTTCTCCACCGGCTTCACCCGGCTGAGTTCTGGCTGCAAGCGGCGTTCGGATTCGGTCGTATCCTCGTCATCCGTCGTGGGGTTGTCCTCATCCACGGCGGCTTCCGGCCGCGCCGGGAGCGGAAGCGTGGTCCAGTCGTCGGGCCGGGCTCCCTCAGGGCGCTGCAATTCAGGTGGTGACAGAACACGCTCGCGAAACCGGGCGTCCTCGTAGTAGCGCGCCTTCGTCGCCCGGATCGGGGGGATGCCCGCCACCATGACGATCTCCTCATGCGGGGGAAGCTGCATGATCTCGCCCGGCGTCAGCAACTGGCGGGCGGTTTCCGAGCGCGAAACCATGAGGTGCCCGAGCCAGGGCGACAGCCGGTGCCCGGCGTAGTTCTTCATCGCCTTCATCTCGGTAGCAGTGCCGAGCGCGTCCGAGACTCGCTTGGCGGTGCGTTCGTCATTCGTCGCAAAGCTCACCCGCACATGGCAGTTGTCGAGGATAGAGTTGTTCGGGCCATAGGCTTTCTCGATCTGGTTCAGCGACTGCGCGATCAGGAAGCTCTTGAGACCATAGCCCGCCATGAAGGCCAGGGCCGTCTCGAAGAAGTCGAGCCTGCCCAACGCCGGAAACTCGTCGAGCATCAAGAGCAGCCGATGCCGCCCCGTGTTCGCCTGCAGATCCTCGGTCAGGCGGCGGCCGACCTGATTCAGCAGCAGTCGCATCAAGGGCTTGGTGCGGTTGATGTCGGAGGGCGGCACGACGAGGTAGAGCGTGGTCGGCTGATCGCCTCCCACAATGTCGCTGATGCGCCAGTCTGAGCGGCGCGTGACCTCGGCCACGACCGGATCTCGATAGAGGCCGAGAAACGACATCGCCGTCGACAACACGCCGGACCGCTCGTTCTCGGATTTGTTGCGCAGCTCCCGCGCGGCGCTGGCGATGACGGGGTGCGGTCCTGCGTCACCGAGATGCGCGGTTTCCATCATGGCGCGCAGGGTGGAATCCACCGGGCGCTTCGGATCGGAGAGGAATCGTGCCACGCCGGCGAGGGTCTTGTCGGGCTCCGCATAGAGGACATGAAGGATGGCGCCGACGAGGAGCGAATGGCTGGTTTTTTCCCAGTGATTCCTTTTGTCCAACGAGCCTTCGGGGTCGACGAGGATGTCGGCAATGTTCTGGACGTCGCGCACCTCCCACTCGCCGCGGCGCACCTCGAGCAGCGGATTGTAGGCCGAGGACTTTGGGTTGGTTGGGTCGAAGAGCAGCACGCGGCCATGGCGTGCCCGGAAACCCGAGGTAAGCTGCCAGTTCTCGCCCTTGATGTCGTGGACGATGGCCGAGCCGGGCCAGGTCAACAGCGTCGGCACCACCAGGCCGACGCCCTTGCCCGAACGTGTCGGGGCAAAGCACAGCACATGCTCCGGTCCATCATGGCGCAGATACTCGCGATCATACCGGCCAAGGACGACACCATCGGGATCGAGCAGGCCGGCCGCCTTCACCTCGGGTTTCTCCGCCCATCGCGCCGAGCCATAGGTGGCGACGTTCTTCGCCTCGCGCGCGCGCCAGACTGACATGCCGATGGCGACCGCGATGGCGATGAAGCCGCCCGAGGCCGCGATGATCCCGCCCTTGGCGAAGATCGGCGGCGCATAGGCTTCATAGAAATACCACCACCAGAAGAGTGCGGGCGGATAGTAGATCGGGGTGCCGAACAGCTCGAACCAGGGCGGCCCGAGTTGCGCCTGATAGGCAAGGCTCCAGGCGACATATTGGGTGGCGCCCCAGGTGGTGGCGAGGATGATGAGGAAGACGACGCTGATCTGTCCCCAGAGGATCTTGGTGGCGGACATGGGGTTGGTTCCTTTCCGATTGAGGTCAGAGGCCGAGGCCGCGCTTGCGCCCGAAGTCCCAATCGACACCGCCGTCGTCGCGGGCGATGCCGGAGACGTGACGGCCGATCTGCTTCTCAATGGAGGGCGACCAGGGCACGAGCTGGAAGCCGAGGCCATCGTCGATCATGGCGAAGCGGCCTGAGGCGAGCGCGAAGCGCTGGCGATAGGAGCCGGCGACATATTCGCCGCTGGCGGCGCGCTCGAAGGACATGCCGGTCTCGGCCGCGAGCTTCTCGCCGAGACTGTCGAGTTCGCGCCTGCGCAGCGTGTTCAATAGCCGGCGAGCGAAGACGACGCGCCCGCCTTGCCGCTCCGCGAGATCCTCGCCGATCAGATGCTCCGCCCGCTCGTCCAGTGCCTGACGGACCTCGGCGCCGAAGCCGCTATCCGAGAGAGGAACCGGCTCGCGGGCGATGGCCTGGCGGTCGAGCCAGGTCGCGCCCGAGGCCCCCACCTGCGCACCGAGATCAAGATCGGAGCGGACAGCGAGCGCGACGCGGCGCGCACCTTGCGCATCTTCATAGGCGCGCAACTCGACGATTGAGCCGGGCGGGCTGTCACCGGCGGCATCGAGATGAGGGAGCTTGATGTGGTGGGTGCGTCCGTCGACGCCATCGACGACGGCATAGGCCGTGCCCTTCAACTCGTCGTCAAGGCCGCGCTCGACCAGGCGGCCGATGACGGGAACGTCGAGGCTTTCGCCGGCGAGGACATAGCTGGCCGAGCCGCGTTCGATGCCGCGCGCGATCAGGGCACGGTGCATGCGCTTGATGATGTCGCCGCGCTCGCCGAGTTCGCGCAAGACCGTCTCGGCCTCGGGCTTGATGAACCATTGCGAATGGCCGATCTGCCCGGCGACGCCGAGGATTTCGAGGGTGCGCAGCCGCCCGACCTTCAGCGTATGGAACTCGTCCTGCGGTCGGCTGGCGAGCGGGGCAAGATCGACGATGCCGGATTTTCCCGCATCACGGACAAGCTGCCGGTCGAGCTGGGTCCAGCGTTCCGCCTCGATCTGGGCCTCTAGCGCACGGTGAATGTCGAGATCGGTGCGCGGCCCCAGCTCCTGGGTGATGAGATCGCGCGCCCGGTCCCGCATCCCCTCCTTGATGTAGTCGCGGGAGATCACGAGGTCCTGCCCATCGTCGCGAACACCGCGCACGATCAGATGGACATGCGGATGCGCGGTGTTCCAGTGATCGACCGCCACCCAGTCGAGGCGCGTCCCGAGATCCTTTTCCATCTGGCCGACAAGATCGCGCGTGAATGATCGGAGGTCGGAAATATCCGGCGCGTCGTCGGGCGAGACGATGAACCGGAAATGATGCCGGTCATCGCCGCACCGCTCCGCGAAGGCGCGACCATCGGCATCCTCCGTTCCCGGCCCGAACAGCCGTGCCTTCTCGCCATCTCGGGTCACGCCGTCACGGCGGAGATAATCGAGATGCGTTCCGAGCGGCGCGGACCATGCCATGTTGCGCACCACGCGCGCCTTGACGACGGCGCCGCGTGTGCGGGTGGTGATGAGACGATTGGCCTGGACGCTGGCGCGCTGGCCGCGCCCGAAGCGGGAGCGATTGCCGGAAGTCACGCGGCCGGATCGAGAGACGCCACCGCCGGCCTTCTTCGCGGCGGCGAGCGCCTGCGCGATGAAGGGCCGGGTCTGCTGAGCGCGGGTCGAGCGGATGCGCCCCGGCCTTATGCGGAACTCGTGTTCATCGGACATGACACAGCCCCGCACGGTGCAAGACAGTAAGGAAATTCAGGAGGATGGGCGCGAGGCGCACGGTGCGCGAATGCGCGGCACGGTGCGGAACGCGCCGAAAACATGAACAAAAACAACCGACCGACCGAGCCGCACCGTGCGCGCTTTTATCCTGCCATCTTCCGGTCGTGGTGCCTGCCGCCACCCCCCGCGCCCTCCATGACACGCCAGCGGTCGACAGGATGCGAAACCGCACGGAGCCGCTCATGGCTGGTCCTCACCGGCACTGCGAGCGACGAACAGCCCCTCCGGCTGCAAGGCCGTGAGCGTTTCCGGTGCTGCCGGGACGAATGAAGGGGCGTCGCGAGGCGTGGGGTCGGGTGAAGCCGGATCGGAAGCGGTAGCGCCGATTTCTCCCGCCACGAAGATCGCCGCCTCGCGCCAATCGAGCGGTGGAACAACCGACGAGCTGCCCCCCGACGGTCGCTCGCCGAGCAGGATCGGTGTCAGCGCGGCGACGTAGGCGCGTGTCTCGGCCGGAAGCGGACGAGCCGTCGCGCGGTATTCGTCGTAACGGCCGGGACCGGCATTGTAGGCCGCGAGCATCGCGGCCACATTGCCGTAGCGATCCCACATCTCGCGGAGATAGGCCGTGCCCGCGAGGATGTTGTCGCGCGGCTCGAAGGGGTCGCGGCCGAGAGCATGGCGGATGCGCAGATCCGCCCAGGTGTCGGGCATGACCTGCATCAGTCCCATCGCACCGGCGGACGAAATTGCGCGCACGTCGCCCGCGCTCTCAGTGCGCATCACGGCGATGATCCATGTCGTCGGGATGCCGAAGCGTTGCGAGGCTTCCGCAATGTGGGCGTCGTGCGGATGCGCGGCAACCACATGACCGGGCATCGCAGCTTGGGCTAGGACGGGCGGCGTGGTGATGGCTGAAACGAACAGGCCGGAAAGAAGAGAGAGGATGATGCGGCGGCGGACGCCGTATCTCCCGGAGGCGAGACGAATGCAGGAGATGAGCATGGTCATTCCTGCTCGTCGCGCTTCTTTTGGCGGGTCCAGTGCAAGCCCCAGTCGCGTCCGTCCTCGTCCGCCTGGAACAGGCGGGCGCGGATCGGCTGCTGGAAGACGGGATCGTCGAGCAGGACCGAAACGAACGGCCCGGCGCGTTCCCCGGAATGTTTCCAGCCCGCGCCGACTTCCGGTCCGTCCTCGTCGCCGAGGTGGATGCGGTAGGCGGGCGCATTCTCCGCCTCGGCGTTCTCTGCTGGAACGAAGGTCAACTCCGCGTCGAGCGTGAGGGTGCGGACATGCCCGGAATAGCCGGACGGGGTGCGGGTAAATTGGCCGATCTGTGCCATGGGAGGTTTCCTTTGCTATGCGGTGGAGAAGACGCGGGCCGTTCGCACGCCCCGCAGCGGACGCGCCGTCACCGCATCGGCGCGCGCCAGACAAAGCGGCCATCGCCGTCTTCGTCGGTGAAAAGCGGGATCGCGCGGCCGATCACCGCCGAGGCGGGGAACGGGCCGAAATAGCGGCCGTCGAGGCTGTCGCCGACGTCCGGGTTCATCAGGAAGACTTCGCCCTCGGCGATGACGCGGCAGCCCTGCCAGACCGGCAGGTCTCGGCCGAGGCTGTCGCGGTCGCGTGCTTCGCCGAGCGGAACACCATCGACGGCGATGGCGCGGCCGGCGCGGCAGACGCGCTGTCCGGGCAGGCCGATCACGCGCTTCAGAAGCGGCACGTCGCGCGCGACGTAGCCGCGGTCCACCATGTAGGACGCGAACGGCTCAGGTGGCATGACGGCGACCAGATCGGGCATCTCGATCCGATCAGCGGGCGCGACGGTGTAGAACCCGATCGGCACGCTGGCCGATGCGTTCCAGAGCAGCCTTGGCGCGGTCGGAACGAATCCGGCGATGGCGATCCCCAGCGTGGCCGCCGCCGTCACCATGACATAGCGAAAGCGCGTCATGGGGCGATCTCCCGGCGCCGGAGCCATGCCTGATGGCGCTCGGCGGTGTAAGGACGCGGCGCTTCGCCTGCGTTCATCCAGTGGGCGACATGCCGCCAGTGATCGGGATCGACCTGGGCGGGATCGACGCCAATGGCCTCGATCCCGTCGACATGGCGAAGGACGGCCTCAACCTTCGGCCAGCCTTCGATCTTCAGCAGGATTTCGCCGCCCGGACGGACGAAGGGCAGCGTCTGATAGGATTCGCCCGGCGCAACCGCGCGCAGGATGTCGAGGCGCGAAATGATCGTGCCGTGGTCGTTCGCCGCCCAGCGGACGAACGCGAACACCGAACCAGGACCGAAAGAAACGACGCGCCGGTTGCGGTCGAGGATCTGCGTTCCCGCCTCATGGCCGAACCTGATCCAGTATTCGGTCCTGCCCTCCACCCAGGTCAGTTCCACGCGGGTCAGATCGCCATCATGGGCATCGATACCGATCATGGGCGGTCTCCCGCTGTGTCGGGAAACTCGCGCGCAAGCAGGTCACGCAGCATGTCCGCGACGGTGGTGCCGCGCCCGAACGCGGCGATCTTGATCCGCCCGCGAAGCTCGGGCGTGATGTCGATCGTCAGCCGGGCGGAATGGGCGGCTGCGGCGCCATCGCGCGCTGGCCGTCCATCGCCAGCCTTGATCCAGCCATCGGGATCGGCTGGGCGCGTAGCGAAGCCGCGCTTGTCCGTGCCGGCCGTCATGACGGGGCTCCGTCATGGAACGGCAGCACGGTGGCGATGCGGGCGCGGGCGAGATCGGCCATGTCGGCGTCGATCTCGCAGCCGAGATAGCTCCGGCCGGAAAGCCGACAGGCTTCCCCGGCTGCGCCGGAACCGGCGAACCAGTCACCGACAAGTCCGCCTTCCGGGCAGCTCGTGCGGATCAGGATTTCCAGGAGCGCCGACGGTTTCTCGGTCGGATGGATGGCGCGGCCGTGGCAGTTGCGCAGGTAGATGACCGAGCGCATGAGGCGCGGTCCGCCGTCATGGCTAATGTAATGGCCGGCGTCGATCTGGCCGGTATGGGGTGGACGCTGCTTGCGCCGCACCGTGCGGGCCGTTGCGTCGGGCGTGGTCTGGACGTCGTTGTAGATGTCGCGCCAGGCGGTCTCTGCCGGATAGAACTGGACGGCCAGCTCATGCACCCGCTTGAAGCGATCATTGTGAAAGCCGGTGCCGTTCTGCTTCTCCCAGATCACCTCCTGCGCGATGCGCAGACCCGCATTGGCGAAGTGGTCGGCGGTCGCCATGAAGGAACGAAGTGAACCGAAAACCCAGAGCGAGCCGGTCGGCTTGAGGGCGGCGCGCGCCAGCGCGACCCAGCCCTCGACGCGCCGGTCCCAGGCGAGCGAGGTGTCGCCATAGGGCGGATCGGCGAGGATCATGTCGTAGGGAGCGTGCCAGGGCATTTCTTCGCGGCAGTCGCCGGTCAGGATGGTCATTGGCCGACCCTCCCGATGCCCAGCCGCGCAATCTCATCGGTGAGCGCTGCGACTTCACGCGCGGCAGGAGATTGGCGGTCGATCTCGCCTGCGAGACGACCTGACTGTGCAGCGTCGGCGAAGACGACGCGCTGCCCGACAGTGGTGGCAAGGACGGGCGGGTCGTGATCTGCAAGGCTTTCGGCCGTTTCGCGGGCGATGACGGTGCGCGCGCCGCAGCGGTTGAGCGCGAAGCGGGCGACGAGTTGGGGCCGATAGATGCGGGCCTCTGCGAGGAGGGCCAGCATTTCGGCCGAGGCCCAGCCATCGAGGGGCGACGGCTGCACCGGGATCAGCACCAGGTCGGCGGCGAGGAGCGCGGAGCGCATGAGGCTGGCGACACGCGGCGGTCCGTCGATGACGACGTGATCGACATCGCGGGCGATCTCCGGTGCCTCGCGGTGCAGTGTGTCCCGTGCGAGGCCGACGGTGCCGAACAGTCGAGGCAGGCCCTCGCGTGCGCGTTGCTGTGACCAGTCGAGCGCCGAACCCTGCGGGTCGGCATCGAGAAGTGTGACGCGCTTTCCGCCCTGCGCCAGTTCTCCGGCGAGATGCAGCGCCAGCGTGGTCTTGCCGACACCGCCCTTCTGGTTGAGGAGTGCGATGATCATTGGCCGCCTCCCGGCAAGTCGAGAGGAAGGCGGGGTGTGTCGGAACCTTCGGAAGCCTCGGTTCCGCCGGGCTGAGGGGCCGGCTGGGAAGCGCGTGGCGTGGCAGATGCGCCGTTCCTAGCGGCTCTGCTGAGGCTTCTGGCGGTGTCGCGGATGAGGTTTTCCACATCGCGCACGCGCTCTTCAAGGTTAGAGTCTTTGTTAGACTCTAAGTTAAGGGCGCGATTTTGCGAGTGGTCTTCGGGCGTTAAGCCCGATTTCGGTTCCCGATAGCACGAGCCTTGGGTTCCCGATAGCACGATAGTCCGGGTTCCCGATAGCACGAGGCCATTCACAGGTTTTCCACAGGCCGGTGTCGGCTCGAAGGCGAGCAGCATGCGCCCGCCGATCTCGGCTTCCAGAAAGAGCCGGTAGCCCGGCAAGGGCTGGCGTCGGATGATGTCGCGCAACTCAAAAGCGAAGCGTTTGAATGGCGACATGCTGCCGGACTTCTGATGGAGGTGGCGGAAGTCGAAGCGCCAACCCTCACGCTGGCGGCCGCCGTGCTTACGCACTAGGCGGTAGAGCCATCGGTCGAGTCCGCCGGTCAGGTCGAAATAGGTCCGGTCGATGGTCAGCACGAGCGCGTCGTCGAGGACGGCCTGATAGAACCAGTCCGGCACGATCATCTCGATACCATCGGGGCGGCCGTTGCGGTCGGTGCGCTCCTGCCATTCGTTGATCCAGGAGAAGCGATGCCGGCGGCCTTCAGCTGGTTGCCGGATCGAGGTGGAAATGGTGGTCGATTGCAGCCGGTCGAGTGCGGCCTTCAGGCGCTGGTAGTCGCGCAGCGACGTGCCGCGCCCGACATAGGTGAGGATTTCGTAAGGCGTGGCGGCCATCAGCCGGGACGTCCGAAGCCCGGTATCACGGGCTTCGACGATCTGGCTGGCGGCCCAGATCAGGATGTCCGCATCCCAGATCGTCGCCATGCCATGATCGGGGACCGCCTCGACCCGGATCGTCACATTGCCGGCGGCGAAGTCGATGGGCGCGACACGTTTTGACTTGCCGAGGGAGAAGAAGGGATAGGCCATGAGATCCTGCGCGTCTCGTGGCGCGAAGTCGCCGGGGAGCGCCCTGAACAGGTCGAGCTGCCCGCGCTCGGAAAGGGATCGACGTCGCGCCACCATGAAGGGAACTGGGTGCGATCAGCGGGCGGAGCGCCCGACCTGCGGGCCGGTCGGAAGGGCGTGGCGCTTGGCGGGCAGCACGGAGCCACGGGGATCGGAGGTGGAGGTTACCGCACCGCGCTCGGTCCAGGCTTCGAGATCGTCGATGGCATAGACAACCCGGCCGCCGAGCTTGCGATAGGCAGGGCCGGTCCCGTAGGTGCGGTGTTTTTCGAGCGTCCGGGCCGAAAGGCTGAGAAAATCCGCAGCCTCCTTGGTGCGCAGGAAGCGCGGCGGCAAAACGACGGGTTCATGTGGCATGATCGGGCCTCCGGGCTGTTGGGAACGGCCACTGCGAGTCAGCGGCGGGACAACGACCACGGTGGCGGAGGGAGGCCGGCGAGTTGCAGGGCGAAGTTGATGGGTATCGAAATCGCCCACCAGCCCAGGCGTCGAACTACGCTAGCGTTGGCGACGATGACGCAGGAGTTTTCGATAGCCGCCCGCGACCATGGAATGGGCGTCGCGCAGAAGCGCCTTGATCGTGTGGCGGGCCGAAGACGCCTGCCATTCATCGCGGTCGAGCGGCCCGATCTTCAGGATGACTTGCGCGATTTCCTGCTGTGTGGCGCCCGCCCTGTGTCCGTCAAAGGCGCGAAGCATCCGTCGCAGGCGTATGCGCTGCTGCCGGGTCAGCCGCGTATCGGGAGGAATGGCGCGGCCATGTAGGGCGGAGAGGAAGCGGCGGACGGCTTCGATCCGGTCGAAGCCGTCCAGGCCGAGCGGAACGATGGCGACGGCGATCCTGTCGTCGCCGGCCGTGCAGTCGAGGATCTGCAGATGCTGTCCGTTGCCAATATCGAGCCGGTAGTCCTCATCCGTAGGTTGCGAGCGAGGATGGGCGCGCCAGATCACGGTAGCTGCGAGACCGATTTGCTCGTCAAATTCCGATGGCGCGTTCGCCAGTATGACGACGCTCGTGTCCTCCTGCGGAAGCCATAATACCTTGGCGTCAGGTGGCGCAGCCAGCGGATCGACGGGGAAATCGGAGTCCCCACCGCTGCCGGATTCGTTCGGTCAGCGGTTCGGGATCTCCCTGGCCAGAGGCCGATGCCTCAAAATCAGCGTCATAGGCATCGTTGCGGCGGAGCCACTCCCAAGCCAGATCGGATGGCGTCAGCACATCCAGATGCTCGTAGTCTGCCGAAGAACGCCAGGTAGATGCGTTGGGTGTCATCGGAGCCTCCCACGTCACAGCTCAGGAAGTTGGAGAGACTCTACGATTCCCGTTCGGGTTGAATTGAGGAAGCTGGGTCGGGATCAACAGGTGATGCGTCCCGCGCATCGCTATGATGTTCGGTGCTGACTTTCGCGGACCAGTTCGCGATAGCCGCGCTCGGTCATCCAACGCGCTCGTGCGAGATGCGCGTCATGAACGCGGCGGCTACGCTCGGGATCACGCTCTGGATCGAGATTGAAGAGGATTCGAACCGCTTCGCGCCAGTCGGCGCCATCGCGCGCTGCGTCGAGCAGGCGCATATAGAGCTTCATGTGTTCTCGATCATATGGTGTCAGCGTTTGGCTGGACGGTGGTTCGTCAAGAAATGTCTGTGTCGCTTGTCCCATCAGTCGCTCACGATCGGATAACGTATTTGTTAACCATCTCCGGCGGGAGATAGCCATTCTTTTTATGGGCAACGGGTCAATGCGCAGGCCACGACGCTAACCCGGCGTCGGGCTCCGCTCGTGCAGGAGCAAGACGCCTTCGCCCTTATCCGTTGACAGGAAAACGATGCCGGCCGCTTCGAGAGCGCGGCGAACCTGATCGCGAGTCGTCTCGAACACCTCAAGCCCATTTTGGGATTCGAGGCGTTTGAGTGCGGTCAATGCGACCTGGGCCTTGTCAGCGAGCGTCTCCTGTGTCCAACCCAGCAACGCGCGTGCGGCCCGTGATTGGCGAGCGGTGATCATACATGATCACCTCCCACCGAGACCTGCACGCACTCCAGAACTACGACTATAATAGTCGCTCTGCCTTCAAATTCCACTCGAAATTCGGCTGGAATCGTCGTGATCAACCTCGCAGTGGCGGGATAGGCAGCCATCTGATTCGGTCGGACATACGACAGCGTATCGGCGCGGCCAGAATGGCCTGGCCCAGGGAGAGGAGGATGGGTTTGGGAAGGAGGGCGAGGGAACCGTCGCCTCCTTCCCATGGGAGGGTTCAAGGGAGGGGCTTCAGCCCTTCCCTTGGGGAGGATGTTTGAAGGAGGGGGCTTGCCCCTTCCTTCATGGGAGAGCGTTGAGAGGGGCGTGCCCCTTTCATCAGCCCTGCGGGCCGGTCGATCCGGCCGGCAGGGCTTTGACGACGAAGCAAAGACGAGAGGCGGCTTTCGCCGCCTCTCGTCGAAGGGTCAGTCGGTATCCGGTCCCCAGAGCGGATTGCTCTCCGGGTCCTCGATGTGCCCGTAGTCCGGTTCGAAACCGCGAACCACAGCCCCGATCTCGTGACCGCCGATGCTCGTGCGCCCCTGCGCAACGAGGATGCTCACCGCAGTCGGATCGGCCTCGATGGCCCAGATCGCGTCCTCCATATCGTCGTGGGGACCGAGGTTTTCGATGGGGATAACGTCGCCATCCTCGTCGTAGCCGCCGTGCAGATACATCGGCGCCTCGGCCAGACGCTTTGCGGCAAGCTCGGCATCGCGGATAAGCCCGAAAGCCTGCTTGCGATCGCGCCAGTATTCGGCGCTGCCCCCGTCGATACGGATGATCTTTTGTTCGGTCATGTCATGCTCCTTTCTCTCGCTGACGGGAGGGTCGGGCACCGTAGCCGCGAGGGGTCAGGGATCGCGCAGCGACCGCCAGCGGCGGCGAGCGGGGGAGCCGATTTTCTGACGATGCCCTTGGGTATCGGCTGAAAATTGGGGGGACCGTGAAGTCCTTGACGCCGGAGTGGCTGGTGCATGATCCGAAGTCAGAGAGAGAAGAGCCCGCGGCCCCGACTAGGGGCCGCGACAATATTCGGTGGAACCGAAGGGGAGGTTTGGAGGGGTTTCCCCTCCATGGGTGGGGGAGTTTGAGGGGGCGGGGCTTTGCCCTGCACCTTCATGGGGTGAGTTTGAGAGGGGCGGCTTGCCCCCCTTTCATAAGCCCTGCCGAGCGGTCGATCCGGTCGGTATGGCTATTACGACAGGGGAAAAGGTGGCGAGCGGCTTCCGCCGCCCGCCACCTCGCTATCGGTATCGGTATCGGAAGTTGCTGACCGGGCGCTCGTAGATCTCGGGGTCGAGTTGCCCCGCGCCATCGGGGCCAATGCTGGCATCGCAGAGATAGGTGGTGAAGCGGATACCTGTCTGGGCAGCGATCTGCCGGAGGATGGGACCAAGGCCGGACAGATGCTTGTCCTCGACGGTCATCCATTCCGGGATCGGGCCATTGCACCACATGGCCGCAACGGGGTGGTGGTATCCGCCGAAGTCCGGGTCACCATCGACGGCATCCAGCAGATGCCAAGGATAGAACCCCCGGCCGCCGGATTCGAGATCGCCCATGCAGTCGCCGAGGGTCTGTTCAAGGGACTCGCGCACCGTCGGATCGCTTTCGTTCCGTAGCCGCCGCTGGACCTTTGCGCCCTCGCGGCAAGTCTTGAGATGGCCGTTGAGGGCAAGAAGCAGCTTTTCATGGAGGGACTGCGAAAAGCGAGTGTCGCACCTGAAGTAGTTCTTGCGCACCCTGGTTCTGATGCGGCCAAGCTTTCTTGAGAGATTGAGGAAATCGAGATCAGACATTTGTTTCTCCTTTCGTTCTGACGGGAGGAGCCTGCACTGTTGCCGCGAGGGGTCAGGGATCGCGTAAGCCGACCGCCAGCGGCGGCGAGTGGTGGAGCCGATTTTCTGACGATGTTCTTGGGCGTCGGCTGAAAATTGGGGGACCGCGAAGTCCTTGACGCCGGAGTGGCTGGTGCATGATCCGAAGTCAGAGAGAGAGGAGCCCGCGGCCCCGACCAGGGGTCGCGACATTATTCAGCGCAACGCCAAAGGGGAGGTTTGGAGGGGTCTCCCCTCCATGGGTAGGGAGTTGGAGGGGGCGGGGCGTAGCCCTGCACCTTCATGGGGCGAGTTTGAGAGGGGCGGCTTGCCCCCTACTCATTCGGGGAGCATCGGACCAAAAAGTGGTTTCCTGTTTTTGGAAATGATCCGATTCTCCGGCAAGGAAATCGGAGCGCCGGGCGCGAAGGCGCATGGCGTTCCGGTGGGGAATCTTGCGCTGAGCCGGCGGGCGCGACCCACCGTAAACATGGAAGGCCCGGCGGCTTGCGCCGCCGGGCCTCTGGCTTCCCGCTCAGAACGGGATGTCATCGTCGTCGATGAACTTGCCGTCGTCGTTCTCGGTCTGCTTCGCCCGGCTCAGGAAATCGACGGTCTCGGCGATGATCTCGCAGCCGTAGCGGTCGTTGCCCTCCGCATCCTTCCACTTCGTGTAGTGGATGCGGCCGCGAACCAGAACCTTCATGCCCGTGTCGCAATACTGCTGGACCGTCTTGCCGAGGCCGTTGAAGCAGGTGATGCGGTGCCATTCGGTGTCCTGGACCCGATAGCCGTTCTCGTCGCGGAGGACGCGGCCTTCCGAGTAGCGGGGGCGCGAGGTGGCCAGGGTGAAATGGGTGATGCCGGTGCCGCCCTGGGTGGTGCGGGTTTCGGGGGCCTGACCGATGTTGCCGGCGAGGATGACGATGTTCTGCATTGTAAGTCTCCGTTGCTCCTCGGAGGGACCATCCCTCCGACGAGACCCGGCCAAGGCCGTCGGGAGACTCCCGCAACTGCCGCCCTTGCGGCAGCTCGCCCCTAAGGCCCGGAGTGGGGCGGGCAGCCGCGCTCGCGCGGCAACACGGTCCGGAGCCGCCGGGGTTGCTGGTGGAAACCGAACGGACTTAGGGGATCAGTCAGTCGGAGGGATTGGTGCCTTCGAGAGCCAATCGGGGACGCGCAGCAGAACTGGCATCCCTGCCGGTAGCAGCAGCGTGCTGGCCCTTGGAACCCGTATCCATGCCACCGGGCATCCCGATCTAACCCACTTCCCCGTCATGTTCACGCCCCGCTGGAAGGCTGTGTGGCCCGTGACGAGAAGGGCTATCGGGTCTGGAGCGCGGAACCGGCATCGCATCACCTGCATCAATGGCACGAGGTCAGGTCCGGCAGTATTGCGGCAAGGGTTTGAAGGTGATTGCGGCTGTGTTCACGAAATGAAGTGGAAGGATGCGGCTGGCCATCGACTGCACGGCGTCAGCGGGATTCACGCCGATGACCGGCTTCCAGAGCCGGGCAAAGCAGGTCGAGAAAGACGGCAGCGTGACCGCGATGACATGATTTCCTATTCTGAGCAGGAAGCCCGGAGCCCGGTGGTCCAGCCGTCGGGTTTCCATGAGACTGCGGGATCGCGCGCGCCGGCTCAGCGCGAGAACACCGACTCGCCGAGCGCGTTCAGATTGATGATGGCCGAGACGCCGATGACCAGGCCGCCCACGCCGCCCAGAAGGTTGAGCGCGAGGGTCGAGTCTATGGCGTTCTTCGTGACGCCATAGACGAGCGCGTAGCCAGCTATGACGGCGGGCACCGCGAAGAGGGCAAGCGCGATGAGGCGAAGAACAGGGTTCTTGGCAAAGCCCAGGACCGCGATCACCAAGACGATGGACAGCAGGGCCGCACCGAGCGCAGCGAAACCGGACATCAGGACGCCGGCTCCCGCGCCCCACGCGTATTGCGCGGCAGTAATGGCCGACATGACGGGCAAAGCGTAGATCGCGAGATTGTAGGCGATCACGCAGGCCGTGATGGTCAAAGAGATGGCGAGCAGGATCAACGTCATGGAAACCTCCAGCGAACGGTTGAGGATCACGACAGGCTGCCGGGAGATGCGCTCCGCCTGCGACTATTCTGCTTCGCCGGTTCTACAAGGATGCTCCAATAGAGGCTCGACCTCGCTTCCTGTCAAGGTTTGGCGGCTGAAAGCCGCCGAACGGCGGCGCTTACGCGCCGCCGTCGAACTTCATGACCGGGATGCCGAGCTTGCGGGCCTTGTCGGCGAGATTCTCCTGAATCCCGGTGCCGGGGAAGACGAGGATGCCGACCGGCAGCACATCCAGCATCGCGTCGTTGCGCTTGAAGGGTGCGGCCTTGCCGTGCTTCGTCCAGTCGGGCCGGAAGGCGACCTGCGGCACCTTGCGGTGGTCTGCCCAGCGGGAGGCGATCAGTTCCGCGCCTTTCGGGGTGCCGCCGTGCAGCAAGACCATCTCCGGGTGCTTGGCATGGACCTGATCGAGCCGCCCCCAGATCAGCCGGTGATCGTTGAAACCGGCGCCGCCGGTCACGGCCACCTTGGGACCGGCAGGCAGCATCACCTCGGTCTCGGCGCGGCGTTTCGCGGCAAGGAAGTCGCGGCTGTCGATCATCGCGGCGGTCAGGTTGCGATGGTTGACCATCGAGCCGCTGCGCGGCCGCCAGGCGCTGCCGGTGTGGTGTTCGAAAGCCTCGGCGGCGAGATCGCGGAAGAGTTCCATGCTGTTGCGCCGTTCGATGAGGGTCTGTCCCTCTGCCGTGAGGCGTTCGAGTTCGACCGACTTCACCTCGCTGCCGTCCTGTTCCCGCTGCATCCGGCGCTGCGCCTGCTCGTTGTCGTCGAGATCGCGTTCCACCCGGCTGGCGGCGCGGTGAAAGAGATTGACCGTCCCCCAGAGCAGCTCTTCGAGATCGGGTTCGAGACGGGTGTCACTGAGCGTCGCCACAAGGGCGTCGAAGATGTCTGTGACGGCTACAGCGACGGTATTGCCCTCGGGGAGCGGCCGGGGATCAGGTTCGTCCTGGAACGGGCGCCAGCCGTAGAGCTGGAGTTCGGTGAGGGCGTGATCGGTCTGGGAGGAGGTGTGGACCGGCTCGGCCCCTGCATATTCGGGATCAAACGTCATCGGTTGCGTCCTTCGTCTGGAGACCGCGCCCATCGCGGCCTTCGCAGGCGTCGAAGCGCACGGGCGGGACGGGTTGACAGCCCTCGCCCGCTCGGCGAGGGCCTTGATGGCCGGGTGCGGCTAATTTGCCTTTCGCGATGCAAAGGCGGGGCCAGAGACGGGGTCCCCACGCGACCTGTCGCGTGGGGTGGCTCCCCGCCGGCGGAAATTAGTCGCTCCCGGCCATTGCCTGCCCGTCCCGTTTGTGCGCCGATCGCCCTCTCCGAAGGCCGTGGGTGCGGGCCTCTCCGACGAAGGATGCGCCTGCCGATGGCCAGCGAACGAAACCGGCAGGCGACGAGTTGGGCCGCGCCTCCGAGAACGATTACATCCTCACCGCTCCATGAAACGGCGGATGTCCTCGGGATGAAGCTGATCCTTCAGGGCCGCCCTGAGGGCATCGGCGCCACGGCGTCGCAGATCATCGTTGAAGTCGCCCTCGACCGGCGTGAGCGTGACCGCCTCGATCCCGAAGCTCGCTGCTCTGGAGGCGAGGCTGTCTCTTGCGCCGTCCCCGGCCGGGTCGCGATCGCGCAGGACATAGAGCCGGCGCAGGGACGGCGGGAACAGGATGGCAGCGAGGTGAGCGGCTGAAAGCGCCGCCAGCATCGGCATGTGGGGCAGAACCTGACGGGGCGACAGCACGGTCTCGATGCCCTCGCCGGCTACGAGAACCTCAGCGGCAGTGTCGAAGCGGACTGCGTGGCCGAGAAGGTCGCCCATCGCCCGCCGCGGTGTTTCGACAGGTGCCTTGCCGGAACCGTCCGGGGCGAGCCAGGTGCGATGCGCGCCGGTCTGGTGGCCGGAGAGATCGGTGACGGCGGCGACGAGTGCCGGCCTGATCTCGGTGGGCGAATGCTCATCGGGCCTGTAATAGCACCGGGGATGGTAGCGCAGCGCGGCGGTGCCCGAGAGGCGGGTGATCGCCCGCCCGCGCAGGTAGATCTCCGCAAGCGTGCCGCCGATCGGCTGCGCCATGGCGAAGAGGCGGCGAGACGCTTCAGGCGAACCGGACGCCACGCTGGACGTGCTGCCGGTCGGCGTCTTCGTCTTCTCCGGTTCGGGATGCGGGAGAGCGAGGAAACGGCGCGCTTCCTCGGCCACGTCCTTGAAGTCGACGAGGCCAAGCGATTGCCGGATGATGTCGAGCAGATCGCCATGCTCCCCAGTGGCCATGTCGGTCCACTTCCCCGCCGCGCCCTTGCCGGATTCAGGCCCGGTGAGGCGGACAAACATGGATCGCCCAGGCGTGTTTTGCACATCGCCGACCAGCCAGTATCGTCCGGCGCGCTGGCCGGACGACAGATAATGGCGGCAGACCGCCTCGGCCTCCCGACCGAGACGGATCGCCAGTTCCGAGACATCGTGACGGGGCATCATGCTGCCTCCCGCTCGCCGATGCGCTCGACCGGCCAGCGGTCGAGAACCTTGCCGAGAACGGCAGGGCCAGTCCCATCGACCGGAACGAACATGCGCAGCTTCCATGAGATGATTTCGTGGAAGAGGCCATAGGCCGAGAGGCGCTGACGCATCATGTCGGTAAAGCCGGAGAGTTCGATCCGGTTCGCGCCCATGACGCGGACCCGCCGAAGCTGAAGGCCCTCGGCGAGATCGAGGATCGTCCGACCTTCCATCAGCGCCGCAAAGGCATCATCCGGCGTGACCGATGCGGTTCCGGTCTTGGTCGCGTTCGCGGCCCAGGCTGGAGAGACCTTCCGGCCGATGATGCGCTCGCCGGCGTCAGACTGGAGCCGATAGACGCGGGTGGAGTCATTGGGCAACCGCTTCCAGATCGGCAGCAACAAGCCCGTGACCATATGCAGGGTGCTGTCGGCAAACTCCGGCACTTCTGCAACCTCGGCCTCCCAAGCCGATGCGAAGACGTCCCGGTCGGCCTCGACCCAATGGGTTTCGCCCATCATTCTGACCGGGACGTTATGGGCCTCCATCGGCCGGATCAGGCGGACGCGGCGCTCGATCTCGCCATCATCCAGCATGACGCTCGTGCTGGGGATCTGCACCGCCGCGCGACCCGAGCGCTCGTTGATCAGCAGCTTCGCACGCGGATCATCGAGTTCGGCCAAGGCGGCGTCGAGCGTCACCGGCCGGTTGCGCTTGCGTTCGGTGATAGTCAGCAGGCTGGTCTCGGCCCCGGTGCGCGGATGGGTGTAGATCACCTGCCGGTCCGCCACCACGAAGCTTTCGGCGCGCAGCGTCTCCAGTCCGGCATCATAGGTGCCCGAGGCGATGGCGCCCTCAATCCGCGCGGTCAGAAGCTGCTCGAAGGCGGTGAACAGCACGCCCTGAAGCTCAATGGTCAGGGCGAGCAAACGGTTGAGAAACGTGGTGATCGCCGGCAAATCATCCTTGATGCCGTTCGAGTCCATCAGCTTCAGCCCCGTTGCGGCCTCGAACCGCTCCAAGCTGCATCCCTCGACCTTGCCCCGCACCAGCAGGAGATAGAGCTGGCGCAGCGCGTCGCGGGCGTAGTGGCTCTCCAGATTGTCTTCCGGGCGGAACAGGCCCTGACCGCCGGTCTGGCGCTGGCCGCGCGTGATCGCACCCAAGGTGTCGAGGCGGCGGGCGATGGTCGAGAGAAATCGCTTCTCGGCTTTCACATTGGTCGAGATCGGCCGGAACAGCGGCGGTTGCGCCTGATTGGTGCGGTGCGTGCGGCCAAGCCCTTGGATGGCGGCATCGGCCTTCCAGCCCGCTTCGAGGAGATAGTGGACGCGCAGCCGGGTGTTCTTCGCCGAGAGTTCGGCGTGGTAGCTGCGCCCGGTGCCGCCGGCGTCGCTGAACACCAGCACACGCTTGCCATCATCCATGAACGCCTGGGTCTCGGCGAGATTGGCCGAACCGGCGCGATTCTCCACGACCAGCCGGTCGATGGTCACGCTGCGCTTGCGAACGATCCGGCGCGAGCGGCCAGTGACCTCGGCCACGGTGTCAGTGCCGAAATGCTGGATGATCTGGTCGAGCGCGCCGGGGACCGGCGGCAGGCTGGCGAGGCTTGCGATCATCTCGTCGCGCCGCGCCACGGCCTCCCGGCTTTCGACTGGCTGGCCGTCGCGATAGACCGGGCGAGACGACAGGTTGCCCTCCGAATCCGTGAACGGCTCGTAGAGCTGGACCGGGAAGGAATGGGCGAGGTAGTCGAGGACATATTCGCGCGGCGACAGGTCCATTTTCAGGTCGCCCCATTCCTCGGTGGGGATCTCGGCGAGCCTCCGTTCCATCAGCGCCTCGCCGGTCGAAACGATCTGGATGACGGAGGAATGGCCCGCCTCCAGATCGCTGGTGATCGAGCGGATCAGCGTCGGGGTTTTCATCGACGTGAGCAGGTGCCCGAAAAAGCGCTGCTTGGCGCTCTCGAAGGCCGAGCGGGCGGCGGATTTGGCCTGCCGGTTCAGCGTGCCGGAGCCGCCGTCGCCGCCGGTGATGTTGGCGGCCTGCATCGCGGCATCCAGGTTGTTGTGGATGATGGCGAAGGCATCGGCGTAGCTGTCGTAGATGCGGATCTGCTCCGGGGTCAGCTCATGGTCGAGCAGCTCGTATTCCACGCCTTTGAATGACAGCGAACGGGCGGTGTAGAGGCCGAGGGCGCGCAGGTCGCGGGCCAGCACCTCCATTGCCGCGACGCCACCGGCCTCGATCGCCTCGACGAATTCCGCCCTGGTCGAGAACGGGAAATCCTCGCCGCCCCAGAGGCCCAGGCGCTGCGCATAGGCGAGGTTGTGGACGGTGGTGGCGCCGGTGGCCGAGACATAGACGACGCGGGCCTGCGGCAGGGCATGCTGGAGGCGCAGCCCGGCGCGACCCTGCTGGCTGGCGGCGACATCACCGCGTTCTCCCTTGCCGCCGGCGGCGTTGGCCATGGCATGCGCCTCGTCGAAGATGATGACCCCATCGAAGTCGGAGCCCAACCATTCGACGATCTGTTTGACGCGCGAAACCCTTTCGCCGCGGTCGTCGGAGCGCAGCGTGGCATAGGTTAAAAATAGGACGCCTTCGCCCAGAGTGATCGGCTTGCCTTGTAGGAAGCGCGACAGCGGCGTGACCAGCAGCCGCTCCATGCCGAGGGCGCTCCAGTCCCTTTGTGCGTCCTCCAGCAGCTTGTCCGACTTCGATATCCAGACCGCCTTACGCCGCCCTTGCATCCAGTTGTCGAGGATGATGGCAGCGGATTCCCGGCCCTTGCCGACACCAGTGCCGTCGCCGACCATGAACCCTTGGCGGAAACGGATGGCACCCTCGGCCTCCTCCGGCGCGGCGGACAGGCTGTCGAGCGTGTCATCGACCGTCCAGGCCCCGGCGAGGAAGCCCGTATGGGCCTCGCCGGCATAGATCACGGTTTCCAGTTGCGCCTCGGACAGCTTGCCGAGAATGTCGGCTGGCAGCATCGGCCGGTAGCTCGGCTTCGGCGGCGCGATGCTCGCCATCGACGCCGATTGCACGAGCTGGGTCGGATGCGCCTGCGCGCCGGCGATGCGGATGGTCTGGAGACCGTATTCCTCATAGATCGCATCGGAGAGGCGGCCGTCTTCGGCCGGTGCCCAATCGACGGTCTCATAGGCGAGCGGCACCCCCTCCGGCTCGGCCAGCGGCGCGGCGGGCGCAGCCCTCGCCGTTCGGTTGACATAGCCGCGCACGGTGCGGGGGACGGCAGGCCGCGCGATCGGCACGGCAACGCCGGGATCGACCGGCAGCCGCGCGGGCAACTGATCCGCCAGCCAGCCCATCAGCGTCGCCACGTCCGGCGCGACTCCGATTGCTGTCGGAAACACCGCAGGGTCGTCGGCGGGCAGCTTGTCGATGACGGTCAGCCGGGTTGGGATCGTGGTGCCATGCTTGGCATAGACCGACCCATCGACTGCGGCGGAAAAGGTGACGCGGCCGCGCTCCTGCAGCCGGGTCCAGGAGGCGGTCCATGCCGGATTGTCGGCGGCGAAGCTCGCCCCGGTGATGGTCACAAGCCGCCCGCCGGGCGCAAGGCGCGCCAGCGCCGAGGCGACATGGCGGAAGGCGGCATCGGCCATGCGGCCCTCGACATTCACCATGACCGAGAACGGCGGGTTCATCAGCACGACGGTCGGGACCAGGCCGGGATCGAGGTGATCGTCGATCTGGGCGGCGTCGAAGCGGGTCACGGAGAGGGCCGGAAAGAGAGAGGAAAGCAGGCCGGCGCGCATCTCGGCGAGTTCGTTGAGGAGCAGCGTGCCGCCGGCGATCTCGGCCAGAATGGCGAGGAGCCCGGTGCCGGCCGAGGGCTCCAGCACCCGGTCGGCAGGAGTGATCGCCGCCGCCGTCACCGCCGCAAAGCCAAGCGGGATCGGGGTGGAGAACTGCTGGAAGGTCTGGGCTTCCTCCGACCGGCGTGTATGCGTCGGCAGGAGCCCGGCGATCTTGCCGAGCTGCGGCAGGATAGCCGCCGATGACCCGGCTCTGCGGAAAAGCGCAGCGCCGTATTTGCGCAGGAAGAGGACGGTCGCCGCCTCGCAGGCATCATAGGCGGTCTTCCAGTTCCAGGCGCCGGTGGCATCGGAAGCGCCGAAGGCCGCTTCCATGGCGCCGCGCAGGGTTGCGGCATCGACACGCTGACCGCGTTCGAGATGCGGCAGCAGGAAACCGGCAGCGGTGAAGGTGGAAGCAGCCGTCTCGGCGTCATGGTCGAGTGGAAGCGGCGCGGCGGCGGAGGCCGCCGCGGAAGCAGAGATCATGTTCATCGGAGATTCCTTGGGAGAGCGGAATAGGACCGAGCCGCACGGCGCTCTCTCTCGACCGCACCGGCTCAAATCCCTTCCGGTCGCTCTCTCCCTCTCAAGCCGTGGCGTAAGCAGGCATGAAACAAGCGCCCGGCCGAGAGGCGGAGCGCTTGTCGGGGTCAGCCAAAACGGCGTCCGGCTTTGGTGAAGGTATATTCGTTGGCGGTGATGGTCTCATCCACCGCCTCACCCGAGGAGAGGTAGTCGTATTCGCGCTCAAGCTGGCGGTAGAGCCAACGGGCCAGATCGCGCAGCGCCTCAATCACGATCTCCTCGGCATCGGCGGTCATGTCCTGATATGTCTGGCTGTCGCGTTCGACGGAAATCGCCATGCAATACTCATGGTAGTAGCGACCACGATGGCTGGCCTCGGCGCGAAGCTGGTAGAAATTGCGTTGCTGGATTGCCTGAAGGGCATCGGCGATACCGTGCAGGGCCGTATCCTGCGGTGCATGGGATCGAATCTCGGCCGAGGCGTTCTTCCCATAGGAGTAGAACCCTTCCCAACAAGCGCCATCGCCTTGTGACCAGAAGCCTGAGAAGAAGATGCGCGGCTCCCGCCGCGAGCCGCCGCCATACAGGCGCACGGTGCGGGTCTTGAAGCGGATGCCGAGGATTTCCGCGATCCGCTGGAAATCCTCATAGACCGCATCATACCAGTCGTAGTCGAACCCGCCTTCGCGATACCAGGCGCGGGCCTTGTCCTTCGCCGTGTCGGAAAGCTCGTCGAGCCGATAGACAGTGGTTTCGATGATCTCAGATGCCGTAATGGGGCGGCCGCCCGACGCTGAAGCGGATCCCAAACTTTTTCCGCTGGGAAATTCGGGCGCTTCGTTGCTTGATTCAGGCCGCCTGTCATTAGGGTCAAGAGGGGAGTGATCTATGGGTGTTTTCGTTGGCATTGACGTATCTCTCGAGAATTCTGCGGTTTGCGCCGTGGACGAACACGGCAAGCTTTTGAAGGAAACGAAAGTTGCGAGTGACCCCGGGGCGTTGAACGCCTGCATCAGGAGCATGCCGGGAGTGGTAGAAGCGATTGGTATCGAAGCCGGACCCTTGTCCCAGTGGCTTCATAAATCTTTGACCGACCTTGGACTGCCGGTGGTGCTGATGGAGACCCGGCAAGTAAAAGCCGCCTTGAAAGCTGCGCCGGTAAAGACCGATCGCCGCGATGCTGCTGGCCTGGCCCGCTTGCTGCAGATGGGCTGGTTCCGGCCAGTCCATTGCAAGTCACTTTCCGCGCAGGAGCTTAGGGTGCTTCTCGGTGCACGCCGATCCGTGCAAGACGCCGCTATCAACATCGAGATGTCTATTCGGGGCATGCTGCGCAATTTCGGACTTCGACTTGGTCGGATTGGCAAAGTCAGCTTTGAAGACCGAGTTCGCGAATTGACCGATGGCAACAAGCTCATCCAGCTTTCAATCGAACCGATGCTCAGGGCTCGAGCTGCGTTGCGCAGCGAGCTTGTGCGCCTTGAACGCATGGCACGAGACATCACGCGCGAGGATCCAGTTTGTCGCTTGATGATGACGATGCCCGGTATTGGTCCGGTCGTCGCATTGACTGTCCGCTCAACCATCGATGACCCCGGCAGGTTTCGGCGGTCGAAAGATGTTGGCCCATCAATTGGATTGACACCTCGTCGCTACCAATCCGGAGAGACGGATATCATCGGCGGTGTCACCAAAGCTGGCGATATGGATATGCGGACCGCACTGTATCAAGCTGCCACCGTGGTGATCCATCGCTCGAAAAAGCCGAATTGGTTGCGCGCATGGGCGGAGCAGGTTGTTCGTAGGCGTGGCGTTAAGCGGGCCGCGGTCGCTCTGGCCCGCAGGATGGGTGTAATTCTGCATCGCATGTGGGTCGACAACACCGAATTCCAAGCTGCCAAGATGGCTTAAAGCCAGCCAAGTTGCCGCGACTGAAAACAACGAACTGGCCGACCTGAAAACCGGCCATCGAGGTCCTCACCAGGACGCGGTTTCCGATGACGCCGTTCGATGCCTTGTCGCCGGAGCATCCGCTTCGAGCACGTATCTCAGATAGGCGCGCGGAGACCGCTTTGAACCAGCATCAAGTTGGCGACCACTGCGTCGACCACGGACAGAAGCGCGAACCGGTGTAGGATCACATCGATGGAACGGGATCGAAAGCGCCAGAGGGGGTGACCGCCAAGACTTATCCGTTCCGCTTAGCCATGCCCTCGAAGCGCTCAGCCTCGAGGGGGCCTTTTGTTGAATATTACCCATTGACTGCACTGGCCCCATTACAGAAGGCATAGGGATCACCTCCGTCCAGGACGATCTCCAGCCAGCTGCCGCTATAGATCCAGTCCACGGTCTCGCCGGTGGCGAGATCGAGGGCATGCGCGCCACCACCGAAGGCGTTGACCCTGGCTTGCGAGCAGGCGGTCGCATACTGGAAGCCCCAGAGGCCCGACAGGCCGAACGCGGCCGCGCAGCGTTTTACGAACTGGATCACATGCTCGGGATCGCCGGTCTCATCGTCGCGCATCCAGAGCTGGGTGCCGCCATGCTCAGGCTGGATCGACAGAATGAATCCTTCCGAGGGAGGGTCTTCGGCAGCGTTTTCCTCTGAAAGTGCGTTGTAGAGGTCGAGCGCGCGGGCGGCGTTTTCCGGGGTGCCTACGTCGAGCAGGCAGGAGAAATGGGTGAAATAGTTAGCCATGTCGGACTCCTGAAACGAGAAAGCCCGGCGCGCGGCCGGGCGAAGATGTGGAAGAAGGTGTCAGGCGGCCTGGGGCAGATGGAGAAGCTCCGCCGCGGTCTCGCGCCAGTAGGGATCGACCAGTCGGGCCTCGAGCAGGCTGGCGCGATAACGATGATCGCGGGCTGCGCTGTGATCGACCCGACCGGAGGCGGCGAAGGCCAGCCCGCGCAAGCGGCTGGCTTCGGTGATGATGCGGCGGGCCTCCACGTCGGAGACGACGGGCTGCTGCCAGAGGACGATTCCTGCCCGGATCTCGCCACCGAGAACCAGGCCGAGATCGCCGTCCTGAATGACGACGATACGCGGGTGAAAGCGCAGCGTGTCGTCCGCGCTGACACGAATGTCGCCGCGCGCGACGCGCTGGCTGGCAAGGATCATGGCTTCTTCGGCGGATGCGGATTGACCGATGACGACCGTGCGGTCGAATTCATCGGCCTCGTCGAGGCCCTCGTAACCGGCCGTGCCCATGCAGGAGAGGCGCAACGGCAGCTTTTGGGCGTAGCGCAGCCGGGGCAACACCTCGCGCGTGATGACGTCGCCGACCAGGGTAAAACCGGGGTGGTGGGAAAGGGTCATGGGGTTTGCTCCACGACGGGCGGCGGAAGCCTCTCTTCCACCTGCAACCCGTCACGGCCAACCGACCCACCCTCTCACTCTCCTGTTGTCGGGGTGGATCAGCACCACGGTTCGCGGCGTCCCGCCCAGGTTCGGGCCAGTCCCTCGCTGACGAGAATGTCTCCGACGTCTCGTCCCTCGACGCGGATCGCCGCCAGGGTCCGGCCATAGCGGTCGGTTCCCTGGTGCAGGATTTCGATCCGCTGGCCTTTCAGAAGCTCGGCCAGCCTGATCTTCGATTGCAGCGCGAGGTCGGTTTCATACGCGCATTGCCCCTCGATCTCGGGGGCGTCGATGTTGAAGATCCGGACGGCCTCAGATTGCCGCGTCGTGCCCAAGCGAATGGAATCGCCGTCCCAGACGCGGATTTCGGCCGGTTCGCATGACGCCGTGCAGAGCAGAATGGAAACGACAATATGGCTGAGCATGGCGAATGGCTTTCATCTTGATGGAGCGAAATCGGCGTGATCGCCGACGGTTCTTTCCGATGCGGGTCGAGATCGCAATGCCGTCCGGCACGCAAGCGGCAATCGGCGGCGATTGTCGGGAGAAGGCCCGACTGCGCTTGGGCACCGGGCCTTGGGAGTGAGGCGCTTTCGCGCCTCAGCTCCACGGATCGAGTTCCAGCTTCACCATCTCCTCGTCGCCGTCGAACTCGTCGGCCGGCATGGCGGAGTGGGTTCCATCTCCGGCCTGAAACACGACGATGGAAACCATCAGCGTGGTGGCGAGGCTGGCGGCGAAGGCGGTGGCATCTGCATAGGACATGGGTTCCGGCTCCTGTCTTGGGAGGCGGGGGACCATCCCCCGCGCGACAGGCGCCCGAAGTGTCCGACCGGATCTGCAATCACCCTCGCGCGTTCGGCTCGTCCGAATCCGCGAGGGCGGCACGCTCGCGTAAGCCGACCCCTCGTGGGTTGATTGACAAAGAGACGGTCGGACCAAGGTTCGCGAATGGAAGCGGGGGTGGTGCTTCGCCTCTGACAGGATGCCGGGAATCCCGTCATAGATGCCCCGCCGCGCCAGCCTCGTTGCCGGGCTGATCTTCAGGATGTGTTTCAGGCTGGAGATGGAATCCGCTGTCCCGCTGCGAGAAGCTGACGGCGCAATGGTGACGCTGGACCTCGATCCGTCGCTGGCTGCGCGGCGATACCCCGATGGCCCGGTCTGCGCCAGGCACAGGCGTAAGGGCTGCTCAGTCCCATAGCCCATCGGCGATCTCGCGGGCGATAATTGCCCGAGCCTCCATCATCACGTCGTCGCCGGACGTGTCGATATGACCGTAGAACCGTGTCCGGGCGCCGTGCGCGCTCCAGTCCGCATAGCGGCAATATTCGCACCTATCGAGCCGGAAGGCGCGCATGTCCTCGGCCCAATGAGGCTTCGGCTCCACGAAGACGGTGACGCCGCCGCGCGTTTCCTCCCACGGAAGCGATCGCTCCATGGGAGGGTTGCGGCGGTCGTCAGCGAAGATTTCATCAACCGTCATGATCATGCGCCACCACCATCGGCGCTTGGAACGGGGCTGTCCGGATCGGTGGAATCAGGAGGATCGCGTTTGATTTCACACGCCTTCGTCCAAAAGAACTCGTCGCGCTCCAACATGCGCTCGAAATACACGTCGCCGATCTGGTCGTCGGGCGGCAGATCGTCATCGAAGGCGTCAGTCCACCATTCTTTGGCGATCTCTGTGCGCCAGTGCATCGCCTCTTCGCTGTCGAGAAAAGCGCGCACATCGGTTCCATAGCGATGTTCATAAAGGGCGACATGAACAGTCTGAGGAATGGGCTGGCCGGGGTTGGGATGGTTGTCGGATGGCATGATCCTGTCTCCTGAAAAAAAAGGCCCGGCCGGGGCCGAGCCTATATGGGGTGGGGAGTAAGCGGGGCGACCGAGACCGCCCCGCTGGTGCGCGTCACTCGGCGGCGACCAAGGCCACCGGATCGTCGGCGGCATCGGCCGCGTTCTCATCGTCACCGGCGAGGAAATCGGGCAACGCCATGCCATTCTCGTCCTGATCGGCTGAGCCATCCACGGCCTGCGCGTCCACGGTGGGGCGCAGCGGCTCCGGCAGCCAGCCGGTATCGGCCAGAAGCCGCTCGGCCTCCTTCGCCATGTCGCCCTTCTTGAGATGCGCGATGAGATCGGCCGCGCGATCGCCGGCGCCTTCACGCACCGCTTCGAGGATGCGAGTCTTGGTCACGCGGCCGAGGTAGTTCTCGACCGTGGGTTTCCAGCCGGCTTCGACAAGATCGAGGCCGGTGGCCTGCGCCAGCCGTTCGGCCTCGGCCATGCGGCGGTCGAGACCGTGCTGCGAGATGCCATTCCCCGAATAGGGGTTCGGCCGCTCATAGAGCGCGTTGACGCCGAAGCTGACGCAATGGGCGAGCAGCGCCAGGCGGCTGGCATCGTCGAGGCCGTCGATCCAGCCCCAGAGCCTGTCGTCATCACCGGAGGGAATGTCGCCCCGCCAGGCGTCCGCGCGTTCGTCGATCATCTTCGCGGCGGCACTGTCCGCGAGCCCGGTCGCATCGGCCGGGAGATAGATGTGACGCACGGCGGCATAAAGGCTCGTTCCCGAGGTGGACGTGCGCTCGAAGGTATCGAGAACCAGCTTGTGCAGCAGGGCCGTCATGGCGACGTGCGGATTCTCGGCGAGCGCATTGCGCAGCGCCAGCGTCCGCCATGCGGTCAGGTCCGTCACCAGCCGCTCGGGCAGCGGTTTGACAGCATCGTCCTCTTCCTCGTCGGCGTCCGGGACCGGCTCGCCGCCGACAGTGATGACGGCGCGCTGCACGGCATCAGGGTCGGACGGGTCCGCGCCCTCTCCGGCATCCTCGCCATCGACCGTCTCGGGTTGCTCATCCTCGCGGCGGACGTAGCCGCTGCTGACGATCAACTCGCCCTCGCGGCCGATACTGACGAAAACACCGGCACGGGCGATGTCTTCCGGCGCGAAGGTGACGGGCCGGTTCTCGAAGGCTTCCAGCTCGGCCTCGATCTCCCCGAGACGCTGATCGGCCTCATCGGGGAGGTCGTCGGCTTCGGCATACTTGGCTTCGAGTTCGTCATACTCGTCGCGCAGCGCCTCGCGCGTGGCGCGCTCCTCTTCGGTCAGTTCCTGGGTCACACCGGCCAGCTTGCGCAGGCCGTTGGTGTGGCCGTAGGGCAGCTCGACCGCCGCGTCGATCCACTTCCAGCCTTGACCGGCGATCTCGTCGGCAATGGCGCGCAGCTTCTCGTCGACCAGGCGGTCGAGGAGCGTGACGTCCTGCAACCAGCCGCCGTTTTCCTCGGAGAAGAGGTCGCGCAGCACCGGGCCGCCCGCTGTCTCATAGGCTTCGACGCCGATAAAGCGGGCGCGCTTATCGGCGGCCGGAACCGTGGTCTCGGTCAGCATATTGCGGATCTGCCAGGGCTCCTTCTGCCACGACGTGCTGATGCGCTCCCAGACCTGATGCTGGCGCTCGTGGTCGGGGTTGACGGTGAAGGCTTCCAGCATCGCCAGCGTCATCTCGTTGCGCGCATAGGCATCGTGTAGTGTCGGCGCGACGGTGGCGAGGCGCAGACGCTGCATGATGTAGCGCGGCGTGGTCCGCCAGGCGTCGGCGATCTCCTCCTTCGACATGCCCATGTCGAACATCCGCTTGAACGCCTTGAACTGGTCGAGCGGATGCAGGGCGAGGCGCAGCAGGTTCTCGGCCAGCGAGTCGTCGACGGCCGAGGTCTTGGCGTCGGCCTTCTTGACGATGCAAGGCACAAGCCCTTCGGCCGGGAAGCGACCGGCTTCCACAAGGCGCGCGATGGACCTGTAGCGGCGGCCGCCTGCGGGTGTCTCGAAATCGCCGGTCTCATTGCCGTCCTCGTCGAATACGGCGCGGACATTGAGACCTTGCACGAGATCTTCCCGCCGGTCGATGTCATGGGTCAGGTCGTCCAGGCCGGCCTCCACGTCGATCTCGCGGACGTTGCTATCCGACAGTCGGATGCGGTTGAACGGAATATCGCGCGCCCGCGAGAACTCGATCATCTGAAGGGCGGGCTTCTTTTTCTTGGCAGCTCGGGCCATGGTGGTCATCTCCGCGACGGGCGGTCGTGAGCCTCTCTCTCGACCTCCAACCCGTCACGAAGCGAAGCGCCGCCCTCTTACTCTAAGAGGGCAGCGCTGTCGCAAGGACACGGGCTATTCAGCTTTGGAACAGCTCGTCAGTCGGCCTCGGCAACATTCGCGTTCGGGTATTCCCGCCGGTCGAAGACCGTGGCGGGGCCATGATCAGCGTGTTGAAGGGCGCCCTCTATGAAGAAGTGCTGCGGATCGAACCCTTGGTAGAAGGCATCGACCGCGGCATCCTCATCCTCTGCTTCGACCTCCTGGACGAAGCAGACCCACATCGCCCGCCGCTGGCGGACGAAGTAGCGGTTCATGGCGGGGACGCACTCGAATACCTCGTTGATGTCGCCGTCCGTCGCGGCGGCTTCAAACTGCTCGACGGCATGATTCCGGTCCGCGGCCTTGCACAGCCAGAACTCGTTCTCGGCGCCATGGCAGATGAGGAAGGTTTTCAGGGGCGTGGGTGACTGAATAGCAGGCATCTGCGTTCTCCGTGGCGGGCCGCCGGGAGCCTCTCTCCCGGCACCCAACCCGCCACGACCCAAAGCGCCGCCCTCTGTCTCCAGAAGGGCGGCGCTGCGAGCCGGAAAATCGCAAAGCCGGAAATCCGGCTATGTGCATCGGCGAGTTTCAGCAGTCACACCCCGCACATGCCCTCGCATTCGTTCGGCCAGAGGTCGAGCTGGCCATGATCGGCGGCTGTCGAAAGATCGGCCAGATCGAGCGGGACGGCGGAACGGTGAAGATAGACCTCGCCGCGAATGCCCCGGAAGCCCGTGCGGATGGCGGCATCGACCGACACGGCATCGGTCCACCCTTCGGGATCGTGGTCACGCATATGCCGCCAATAGGCATTGGAATGGAACGGGCAGCCGATGCAGGCGCTCTTGGGCGGGAGAGGATAGCCATGCCGCTCCAGCCAGCGCAGGCAGTCCTGGCGGGTCATGCCCCGTTCGATCAGGGGCCAGCGGTTGACCTGCCAGTCCTCAAACGAGGGCTTCATGCGCAACGCCTCGTCGAGAGAAATCCCGATCCATTGCTCGGCGACTGGCGATCCGGGCGAGCGGCGCCCCGCAATGCCAAGGAGTTCGCGCACCTTCCGCCGGATTGGGGTGATCTTGTAGTCCTTGGTGCATTGGCGGCGGATCATGCCAATGCTGATCCGCTCACCTGCCAGGACGCGGGAACCGACAATGACGGGTTCGCCGTTCTCGTCTTCATCATAGACGGGTAGTTCAGTCCCAGCGGGCGCGACCGTGCGTGTGAAGGCGGGGATCGAGGCCCACCGCTCGCCGCGTGCGCCGGTGAGCAGATCGGCGCGGATATCCCCGGCCGAGACGATATGGATGGGGAATGGCAGGACATTCGGCGATCCCAGCCAGGCAAGATGCTCATAGACCGCGTTCGGCTCCCAGCCGGTGTCCGCGAAGATCGCGCAATCCGGCATCGGGCCGATCTCGCCATGGGCAGCCATGAGGGCGAGCGTGGTCGACTGGACGCCGGCGCCGAGGCTGAGGACACGCAGGCGGATCTCGGCCGCCTGCGCAGGATCGGGGATCGAGCCGGGAAAGGCGAGCGCGTTCATCATGCTGCCTCCCGCTCATCGTCGGCCGCACCGAGCCCGTCCGCATCTGGCAGGAAGGACAAAATCCAGTCGGCCGCTTTGCTCGCCTGCGAGGCAGCGCGGACGACGGCCCGGTTGTCCTCGCGCAGCACTTCGAGCCAGGAGGCGATGTAATCCGCATGGCGGACGGTCGGCACAATGCCGAGGGAGGCACAGCAGAAGGCGGCCGAGATTTCCGCCACCAGCTCCTCGAAAGCGTATTTCCTGGTGCCGAAGGAACCGGAAAAATCGCGGTTCAGCCGGGACGCATGGCCTGTCGCATGACCCAGCTCATGCAGGGCCGTCCGGTGCCAGTTGATCGGCTCGAAATAGGCTTGCGGCGGCGGAACGACCACATGGTCGAGGGCCGGGACGTAGTAGGCGCGGTCGCCGCCGATGCGGAAGTCGATGCCGGTCGCCTTGATGAGCGCCTCGACCCTCGGCTCGACCAGTCCGGATGGCGGAGGCGGCATGGCCACGGCAATGTCCTCGGGCAGGCCCTCGCACTGCGCGGTGTTGAACACCGTGAACCGCTTCAGGAACGGGATCTTCCCCGGTTCCTCGCCGGTCTCTCGCGCCCGCCGCTTCTCGTCCTCGGGCGTGAAGCGATCGGCATAGACGACGGTTGTGCCGCACTCGCCCTTGCGGACATTGCCGCCGAGCGAAAGCGCCTGGCGGAAGGTGAGCCAGCCCTGTCCGGGGAAGCCGTGCTGGACGACGGCGCCCCACAGGATGAGGATATTGATGCCGCTATAGGCGCGGCCGGTGCTGGCGTTCTGCGGCAGGCCGAGCGGGGCCTGGGCCGTGGCCTTGCCCCAGGGCTGGACCCAAGGAAAGCGCCCGGCCTCAAGCTCGGCGATGATCTTGTCGGTGATCTCGTCGTAAAGGTTCGCCCGATCCGCGCCGGAACGGGGGGTATGGTCGTATCTGGACATCGCGGTTCTCCGCGACGGGCGCCGGAGACCTCTTCTCCAGCCCTCAACCCGTCACGGCAAACCCCGTCTGCACTCTCACTCTAAAGCGGCGCTGCCGCCGATCACGGCGGCGCGGTGCCGTGCCCAACCGCAAGTTCGTCCGTGGTCGGCGGTTCGAACATCTTCGACCAAGCGAGAAGATCGTTCGGATCGACAGCCGCATCGGCAGGCGCATCGCGGTTGCGGGCGATGATCCGACGCTGCAACTCCTCGACGGGGACGTCGAGATAGTGAAGCCGGGTCTCGCAGCCGAGCGACTGCGCAACCGCCCGGTAGGAATCGCGCTCCTCTCTTGACCAGAAGCCGTTCTCCAGAATGACGTCGTTTCCGGCGGCCAGAAGGCGTTGGGCCAGACGCCATTGCAACTGCTCGACACGCGCGCGGCCGCCCTCGTCGTAGAGCTGGAATCCGAGCGTGGACATCCATTCATCGGGAGAGAGGCGAAGCCCCTTTCCCTGATTCTCAAGCTGCCGTGCCAATGTGGTCTTGCCCGAGCCGGGAAGCCCACAGATGAGATGAAGTATAGGCATTGGGACAGTGTATCGCGAGGCGAGCGCGTCCACCACATCACTGAGTCCGGCTGAGACCTACCCAGGGGGCGTTGCGGGGTCTCCCCGCAGAAGGGGGTGTGCCGGCAACGCAGTGCCGGCCAGGGGGAAGGCTTTCCCCCGCAAGAACCGACAACCGCAAAAGCGTAGAAGTGCAAGTAAGCAATACCTGACTTCACCTGCCGCTATAGCCAAACGAGCAACCTGCTTTCGACGTTCGACCATCTTGGTATATCCCCTACAGGGGGATAGGATATGACGATGACCAAGCCATCCCAAACTCACCAATCCCACCCGGAGATCGTCAAGCGGCTGAAGCGCGCCGATGGTCATCTTCGCGGCGTCATCGAGATGATCGAGGGCGGGCGGCCGTGCCTCGACATCGCCCAGCAGCTCCATGCCGTCGAGAAGGCTATCGCCCAGGCCAAGAAGACACTGATTCAGGATCACCTCGACCATTGCCTCGAAGAAGTGGTCGGGCCGCTCGGGCGTGATCGGCGGCAGTCGATCGACGAGTTCAAGGAAATAGCGAAGTATCTGTGATGTTGGCGATCCTCGAAAACCGGACCTATCGCCACCTCTTTCTGGCACAGGTCATCGCACTGGTGGGAACCGGCCTTGCGACGGTGGCGCTGGGCCTGCTGGCTTTCGAACTGGCGGGGGCGGAGGCCGGCGCGGTGCTGGGGACCGCGCTCGCCATCAAGATGATCGCCTATGTCGGTGTCGCGCCGGTCGCATCGGCATTCGCCGAGCGTGTGCCGCGGCGCGCCATGCTGGTGGCGCTCGATCTCGTCCGCGCCGCCGTTGCCGTTTTCCTGCCTTTCGTCACCGAGATTTGGCAGGTCTATGTTCTGATCTTCGTGCTGCAATCGGCCTCGGCCGCCTTCACGCCGACCTTCCAGGCGACGATCCCCGACATCCTGCCGGACGAGAAGGAATACACGCGCGCGCTGTCGCTCTCCCGGCTGGCCTACGATCTGGAAAGCGTCGTCAGTCCGATGCTGGCGGCGGCACTTCTCGCCTTCATCTCGTTCCATAGCCTATTCGCCGGCACGGTGATCGGCTTCCTCGTCTCGGCGGCTCTGGTGATCTCGGTCGTCCTGCCGAGTCCGAAACCGTCGAAACCTCGTGGTATCTACGACCGCACGACGCGCGGCATCCGCATCTATCTGGCGACGCCGCGCCTGCGCGGGCTGCTGGCGATCAACCTCGCAGTCGCCTCGGCGGGCGCGCTGGTGATCGTGAATACGGTCGTTTACGTGCAGGCTGTCTATGGCCTCGACAACCAGGCGATGGCCCTGGCCCTCGCGGCGTTCGGTGGCGGCTCGATGGTCGCGGCGCTTGCGCTGCCGAAGCTGCTGGACTCGATTCCAGATCGAACGGCGATGCTCGGTGGCGCATCGCTGCTGGCGGTGGGAACACTGGCGGCGGCGGCGCTGCCGGGCTACGGCTGGCTGTTGCCGCTGTGGTTCCTGCTCGGTGTCGGCTATTCCACGGCACAGACGCCATCCGGCCGGCTGCTCCGGCGCTCGGCCAATCCCGAAGACCGGCCGGCGCTGTTCGCCGCGCAGTTCGCGCTTTCCCATGCCTGCTGGCTGATCGCCTATCCGCTTGCCGGGTGGGCCGGCGCGACGCTCGGCCTGCCGATGACGGCGATCATTCTGGCCGCGCTGGCCGCTGTCGCGATCGGCATCGGCTTCGCCGTCTGGCCTGCCGACGATCCAGAGGTGCTTGAACACGGTCATGCCGATCTGTCGGCCGACCATCCGCATCTCGCAGAAGCTGGGCATGGTCGACGCCATGCCCATGCCTATGTGATCGACGACATGCACGCGGCTTGGCCGCGTGAGCGCTGATCGCGCTCCCGTCAGGTTCTCTGGTCCGGCTCCGAGGGGAGCGCATATCGGATAACACGCAGATGGTCATCGTCCTCCAGCGTGACTTCAAGCACCTGGTTCACAAGGTCTGGATCGGCGTCAAGTTCGAGCAGGGCTTGCTCGAACAACTCCAACTGGAGGGCTCGCGTCATACCCTCGGGGCCATTGAGGCAGACCAGGCCGGCATGCAGATCGACACGGGCATATTGCCCTTTCTCGCCGGGGCGCGAGGCTGCGCCCCGGAAATCGACGGAATTGCGGGTCACGAAGGTCCAGTCGTCCTCGATGATGAGGGGTAACCGTCCGGTCTAACCGCTCTGCCGCGGTGTGAGAGTGCGGGATAGTGTCCACCATTGATAGTGGACACTGTGGTGATGACGTGGCGCGTCGGACGAAGCGGCTTTGGACGGATGAGGAGAAGCGGTCGATCTGCTTCCAGACGGCGGCGCCGGGGGTATCGGTCGCCCAGGTGGCGCGGCGCTACGCGGTGAATGCGAACTTGATCTTCAAGTGGCTGCGCGATCGCCGTTACGCGCCGGACCCCGCCTCGGCTCTTCCCCCGTCAGAGGAGGCGCGCTTTCTGCCTGTGGAGATTGTCGCGGAGACCAGGTCTGCCCGGGCAACACCTGCCGCCCACAACCACATCGAGATCGAATTGGCGGGCGGGCACCGGATGCGCATCAGCGGGAGCTATGATCCCGAGGCTCTGGCGCGGCTGATCCGGGGCGTGACGGCGTGATCCCGGTTCCGGCGAACACGCGGGTCTGGCTGGCGGCGGGCGCCACCGACATGCGCAAGGGGTTCACGGCACTGGCGGCGCAGGCCGAGGCGGTGCTGAAGCAGGACCCGTTCGCCGGGCATCTGTTCGTCTTCCGTGGCCGTCGGGGCGATCTGGTGAAGGTGATCTGGTGGGATGGCCAAGGCGCGTGCATGTTCATGAAGCGGCTGGAGAAGGGTCGGTTCGTCTGGCCCTCGGCCAAGGAGGGCAAGGTGGCTTTGTCGCCTGCGCAACTGTCGATGCTGCTGGAAGGCATCGACTGGCGGGCACCGGAACGGACGTGGCGGCCTCTGGCGGCGGGATAGTCCACGGCGCCTGCAATCAGTGATTCCCACAAGTAATACAGTGGGATAAACTTTCCGCATGCTCACCCAGGCCCTGACATTGCCGGAAGACCCCGAGGAGCTGCGCAGCTTCACCGCGCGGCTTCTGGCCGAGGTGAAGGCCCAGGCGATCCTGATCGAGAAGCTCCGGCATCAGCTGGCCGGGCACCGGGCGCACCGGTTTGGTGCGTCGTCCGAGACGGCGGAACAGTTGCAGCTGGCCCTTGAGACCAGCGAGATCGCCGCCGCCGCGATGACCGCGCGGATGAAGCTGCCGGACATCGAGGAGAAGGACAAACCCAAGCGTCGTCCGATCCCGGACCACATCCCGCGAATGGAGGTGGAGCTGACACCGAGCACAGATGCCTGTGCCGATTGCGGCGGGCGCCTGCGCCGGATCGGGGAAGATGTGACGGAAGAGCTGGAATACGTTCCCGGGCGGTTCATCGTGAACCGGCTTGTCCGCCCTCGGCTGACCTGCTCGTGCTGTGAACGCTTCGTGCAGTCCCCACTGCCCTCGCGCCCGATCGAGCGCGGTCGCCCGGGGCCGGGCCTCCTCGCCCATGTCTTGGTGAGCAAGTATGCCGACCACCTTCCGCTCTACCGCCAGAGCCAGATCTTCGAGCGCGAAGGTCTCGACCTGGACCGGTCCACCCTGGCCGACTGGGTGGGCAAGAGCACGGCCCTGTTGGAGCCGCTGGCCGACGCCATCGGGCGCCATGTCTTCTCAGCCGAGGCGATCTTCGCCGACGACACGCCGATCAGCATGCTGGCGCCCGGCACCGGCAAGACCCAGACCGCCCGGCTCTGGACCTATGCGCGCGACGAACGCCCTTGGGGCGGGCAGGCCCCACCGGCGGCATGGTATCGCTTCTCCGGTGACCGCAAGGGCCAGCATCCCAAGGACCACCTCGCCCGCTTCCGCGGCTGGATGCACGCCGACGGTTATGCCGGGTTCGAGGATCTCTACCGCTCCGGCACCATCCGCGAGGTCGCCTGCATGGCCCATGTCCGGCGAAAGTTCGTCGATATCCATCGGTCGCAGGGCTCCCCGATCGCCGGAGAGGCCATCGGCCGGATCGCACAGCTCTACGCCGTCGAGAAAGAAGCCCGAGGGTCGCCGCCAGACCGCCGCACGGAACTCCGCAAAGCTCACGCCGCCCCGGTCTTCGACGATCTGCAGCGATGGCTGGCCATGAGACTGACGGAAATCTCGGGCAAATCCCCGCTCGCGGCCGCCATCCGCTATGCCCTGACCCGAATGGACCGCCTGCGCCCCTACCTCGACCACGGCATCCTGGAGTTGGACAACAACACCGCCGAACGCGGCATGCGCGCCATCGCCCTCGGGCGGAAGAACTACCTCTTCGTCGGCTCCGAGGCGGGCGGCAACGCCGCTGCCATCGCCTACACCCTGATCGAAACGGCCAAGCTCAACGCCGTCGATCCCCACGCCTGGCTCGCTGACACTCTCGCCCGCATTCCCGACTACAAGATCACCAAGGTCGATGACCTGATGCCGTGGCGCTGGAACGGATAGCGGTCACGCCGGACGGTTACGATGAGGGGGATGAGATCCCAGTCCTTCGCGCCCGAGCGGCCCAGCCAGACGACATGGGACGATTCCCCATGCCCCCTCTGGTGAGCCAGCTCGGTCAGCTTCGGGCTGAGGCATTCGTCGATCAGGAACTTCATCCGGCTCGCCTGCGCGGCACGCGATGATCCGAGAGGATGCGCGCACCTTCGGGCAGTCTGGCGATGAGCGGCTTCGGCCGTCCGCGAAGGGGGTTGGCCTCCGCATAGAGCGCGGCCAATTCCAGCCTGTCCTCGGTCAGAGACGGATAATCCTCAAGGATCTCCTTGGCGGGGACGCCCGCCGCCAATGCGGCCGCGACGTCGTGAACCGGAACGCGCGTGCCGCTGATGACCGGGGTGCCGCCCATGATGTCATCGGAGATGGTGACCACCTCGCGCGCGGCGTCCAGCCGTTCCAGCCGTGCGACGGAACGCTCGAAGAAGGGCAGAAGGTCGATGGTCAGGAAGTCGTGGCGAACGGTCCAGTCGGCTTTCAGCATGGCCTCGGTGGCTGCGCGGTTCCAGCGCCGCAACCGTGGCTCGGCGGAGCGGATGGCGAACAGGCGTTCCTCCGAGGTCAGCCGTTTGGCGCTCTCGAAATAGAAGGCGATCAGGGTGCAGGCGGCCCCTAGCACGAAACGTCCGTTTTCGACCGAGACCAGCGTTTCGGGCAGGATGCGCTCGTCGATGACGCGATTGACATCGCGCAGGCTGACGCGGGCGACCACGGCCGCCTCCGTGGCCTTCAGCATTTCAGTCGCGGGCATGGACGCCTCCAACCAATAAATCTTCCGATGTGTCGGAATATATATTGGAGGCGCCCCAATTTCAAGGCTGACCCACGATCCGCCAGCCGTTTCCGCCATCCTCAAGCCGCCAGAGGCTGCGCCACGTCGGCGGTTCTGTCGTCGTTGCCTGCTGCCTTCTGAAGGAAGCGCGCGAGCGACGTCTTCCGGGAGTCCCGATCCAGCGCGTAGGCGGTCTGCTTGAACTCGATGCCATCGAGCAGGCCCTGAATGTAGCCAGCAATCGTGTCGGCCGCCATGATGAGGGCCGTGTCGACGGTGTGGATGTAATTGCTCGTGACAGACCCCTTGGCGTGACCGACGAGAGCGGCGATGGTGATCTCCGTGAACCCGAGATCATTCGCTATGCTCGCGAAGCTATGGCGAAGAACGTGGGGAGTGACATCGGCAAGCGGGGAGTCCGTGAAGATCTTCTTCCAGTGATTGGGGAAGCTGCCGAACGCTCTGTCCTCATCACGGCCGGGAAACACATAAGTGCCGATACGCGACTTGGCGCGCTCTTCCAGATACTCCACGACAGGCAGCCCGATGGGCCGAATGGAATAGCCTTCCTTGCTGTCTTCAAGGCGCAGGCAACTGGCTTGGGCGTCAACTTCGCTCCAGCTTAGCCCGATCATTTCCGATCGGCGGCAACCCGTCATGGTGATCTGGCGGATGATCTCGACGGTCATGGCATAATTCTCGTTCTGCGCTGCTTTGCGCAGCAAGACACCAAGTAGGCGATACTCCGCCTCGGACAGCCGACGCTTGCGGACGTTATCCTTCGGTTTCTTGATGCCATGCGCCGGGTTCCGCTCGATGATCCCAGCATCGACGGCATAGGTAAGAATACCGCCGAGAAGGCTGACGGTTCGAGCGGCAGTCCCAGGACCGCCGCGGACAATGGCCCTGCCTCTAAGCTTATCGGTCTTGACCGAAATCCGAGTTTTACCCGCCATGACGTCTTTGAGGAGCTTGTTGACGTCGGATTTGGTCAAGTCACGCACCCGCCGACTGCCCAAGAGCGGGATGATGTGCCGGTTGATCCGCCCGGTATCGGTCACAATCGTGCTGTGCTTCTTTGGACGGCCGCCTTTCCCCATGATGAGACCGGCGTTCATGTCATTCAGATAAAGAGTGCAGAGTTCCTTGACCGACATGGACTTGCGATCGAGCTGCTTTTCCTCGGCCGGGTCTTCGCCGCGCGCGATCCTGCCAAGTTGGACCTTGGCCTCCTGGCGGGCCAGTTCTGGCGTCCAGATACCATGCAGGCCGATGGTGTAGCGCCGCGACCGTCCTCCCTGGCGATACTGGATCACATAGCTGCGCTTGCCTGATGTGAAGACACGAAGCCCGAAACCGGGTAGCTCATCGTCCCAGATCACGTAATCACTGCGACGGCTTTCCGCCGCATCGACGACGCGTTTTGTAAGTTTAGCCATGGACTTCCTCCGTCACATGCCCGAAAACCCGCGTAAGCACCACGTAAGCAGCAGGGCGAAAACCGTGGCGAACAGAAGGATAGGCTTGTCGGCGAAGGAAATCAAATTCCTTTTTATTTACAGTAACATAGCGCATCATGGCGTGCCCCTTTCGGTAATCGACGGAGCTAGTCGTAATCCCTCCGAAGGCAGAGGTCACAGGTTCGAATCCTGTCGGGTGCGCCATTCGCCTCACACCGCACGACACCGATCGCCGCCGCGCCGCGGCTCTCCCGTCCCGTTCGCCGTCACATCGGCGGTTCGAGGCCGTGTCGTCGCGTTGCCCGCGGTTCGGGGCGCGTTTCGTCGGCGATGCGGAACAGGTCCTGCGGGGGGAGTCCGCTCCCGGCCCCCGTGACCTCGTCGAAGGCGATGGCGACGCCGCGATCGAACCGCCGCGCCACCCGCCCCACCGTCGAACCCAGCCGGACCCGGCTGCCGAGCGGCGGCGGCGGACCGCGGAAGGTCACCGCCGCTCCCGCAACCGAGAGATCGACCACCCGGCAATCGATGGCGCCACCGTCGGCCGTCACCAGCCGCGACACGAAGTCGCCGAGCAGCCGGCGCTCGTGCCGGCGATGGCCCGCCGCCGCCGCGCCCCCGAGCCGCGCCAGGAATTGGGCGAGCTTGTCACGCCCGTGCAGCGTCAGATCGAGCGCCATGGCGAAGCCGCCCTCGACCAGCCGCGCCACCCGTCCCTCGAACCGGCCGATCCGGTCGAGATAGGCGACCACTCGTTCGCCGATCCGCGCCACCGCCGGAATGGTCACGGCGATGCCACCGAGCGACAGGTCGATCACCCGACAGGCGAACTCGCGCCGGTCCTGCAACATGCAGCGTCCGGCGAGCCCGACACTCAGACGCCGGTGTCGCCGCCGTTCGATCCCTTCGAAGACCTCGCCGAAATCCGCAAGCGCTCCGACTGCCATCCGTCGCTCCACGTCGCTCGAATTGTACGGAAGCCGTATGTAGCGCCGCAACCCTAACGGATTCTATCGCAGATCCCGAGTGGAGAGAAAATCACGAGCGAATACGCTGGTTCGGCGCCGGCAATCATTGCCGATCAAAAGATATTTGGTGTATCCACCATATAAACGACGACCAAGACTCGGCGCGATCACTCGGAGTTCCCGGTCCGGAGACACCTCGTGGCACCGCCCGCTCGCGCCGACCGCGGCGAGGATGGCGGAAACGCTGGCGATCGGGCTTGCAGCGGAGCCGCCGACCGAGGTAGAAGGCGGCGACGCTTTCCCTCTCGGCCGACGACCGGTCCGGCGAAGCGACCATCTCTTCGTCTCCGGCTACTGCCGACCACGGCGGCTCTCATCCACGGCGATCGGCGCCGTCGGGGAATCCGCCTCTTTGGACATCCGACCTCGTGACTTTCTCCAAGACCCATCCGACCCTGGCGCGGGCGCTGACCGAACGCGACTATACCCAGGCGACCCCGGTGCAGGCCGCCGTCCTCGCCGACGACACCGTCGGACGCGACCTGCTCGTCTCCGCCCAGACCGGCTCCGGCAAGACCGTCGCCTTCGGCCTCGCCTTCGCCGACGACATCCTCGGCGCCGCCGAGAGCCTCGGCCCGGCCGGCGATCCGCTCGCCCTGGTCATCGCCCCGACCCGCGAACTCGCCCTCCAGGTCGAGCGCGAACTCGCCTGGCTCTACGAGCACACCGGCGCCCGCATCACCGCCTGCGTCGGCGGCATGGATCCGCGTGCCGAACGCCGCCGTCTCGACGCCGGCGCCCACATCGTCGTCGGCACCCCCGGTCGCCTGCGCGATCATCTCGAGCGCCACGGTCTGCGCCTCGAGGATCTGCGCGCCGTCGTGCTCGACGAGGCCGACGAGATGCTCGACATGGGCTTCCGCGACGATCTCGAGTTCATCCTCCAGGCGACGCCGGTCGAGCGTCGCACCCTGATGTTCTCGGCGACCCTGCCCAAGGGCATCGTCCAGCTCGCCCAGAACTACCAGCGCGACGCCCGGCGCATCGCGGTCGCCGGCGCCAGCCGCGGCCACGCCGACATCGAACACCGCGCCATCCGCGTCTCGCCGAAGGAGATCGAGGCGGCGGTGGTCAACCTGCTGCGCTTCCACGATGCCCCCGCCGCGATCGTCTTCGCCAACACCCGCGAGGCGGTGCGCCACCTCCAGGCGACGCTGCAGGAGCGCGGCTTCTCCGCCGTGGCGCTCTCCGGCGAACTCGGCCAGCACGAACGCAACCTCGCCCTCCAGGCGCTGCGTGACGGCCGCGCCCGCGTCTGCGTCGCGACCGACGTCGCCGCCCGAGGCATCGACCTGCCCAACCTCGATCTCGTCGTCCATGCCGAGCTGCCGCACGACCGCGAGGTCTTCCAGCATCGCTCCGGCCGTACCGGCCGCGCCGGGCGCAAGGGCGTCAGCTGCCTGCTCGTTCCCGCGCCGCGCCGCCGTCGCGCCGAGCGGCTGCTGATGGACGCCGGCATCCGTCCGATCTGGGGCGGCCCGCCCTCGGCCGACGAGATCCGCGCCCTCGATCGCGATCGCATGACCGCCGATCCGGCGCTCGCCGGCGGCATCGCCGAGGACGACGCCGATTTCGCCGCGCTCCTGATGGAGACGCGCACGGCCGAGGAAATCGCCGGCGCCCTCGTCCGCCTGTGGCGTGCACGCCTGCCGGCGGCCGAGGAAGTGGTCGACCCGATCGAAGGCGAACGCCGCGGCGACCGGCGCGAACGCCGCGACCGGCGCGACGACGAGACCGCCACCGGCGTCTGGTTCCGCTGCGACGTCGGCCGCAATCGCAACGCCGATCCGCGCTGGCTGCTGCCGATGCTGTGCCGCCGCGGCGACATCGAGCGCGGCGACATCGGCACCATCCGCATCTTCGATCGCGAGACCCTGTTCGAGGTGCGCGACACCGTCGCCGCGCGCTTCGCCGCCGCCGTCCGCCGGCCCGACGAGGAGAATATCCTCATCCTCCCGGCCGAGAACCAGCCGGACACGGCGCGGCGTGATCGCGGCCCCGCAGGCCCGCGCGCCGACCGCCCGCGCGACGGCGCCCCGCGCCCGCATCGCGGCCGTCCCGACGGCAAGCCCAAGAAGGGCCCGCGCAAGCGCGACCACGCCTGAGGCGAACCGGGCCGGCCCCGTCTCGGAGCGGAAACCGCTCCGAGGCCGCTGCACCGTGCCGGTTCGGAGGGGACGCCCCGCACGCGCATCGATCACGAGGCGCGCGGGGCCGGAGTCGGGCACGGAGTGACGGCACCCTCGGCCGCGTGGAGCTCATACCGAGTTCACGAAATTCGGACTCGTCCGAATTTCGTGAGTTGCGGCCCG